>VGCE01000002.1 GCA_016870155.1 Actinomycetota bacterium
AGGTCGACGACCCCCTCCGGCACGCCCCGGTGCCCGACCGTCATGGCCTAGTAGTCGTTCGCGTCGGAATCGTCGGTGACAAACGGGCTGTCGCTCGCGCGGTCCTCCGACTTGCCCTGCAGGCGCTCGCGCCCGCGGCGCACCGCCGCGGTGAACTTCTCGAGGTTGACCTCGAGCGTGCCGAGCACCTCGTCGGCGTAGTCCTCGGCGCCCAGGCGCACCTCGCGCTCGCGCTGCCGGGCCTCGTCGAGCAGGTCTGCCGCCTGCTTATCGGCGAGCTTCACGACCTCCTGCTGCGAGGCCTGGCGCTCGGCCTTCTCCTTTGCCTCGTCCACGATGCGGTCGGCCTCGCGCTTGGCCTCGGCCAGCATCTCCTGGCGTTCCTTCACGATCCAGCGCGCCTGCTTGATCTCCTCCGGCAGGGTGGATCGCATCTGGTCGAGGATCTCATAGACGGCCTCGCGGTCGATGCGCACCTGGTCCGTCAGGGGCACCGCGCGCGCGTTGTGCACGAGGTCGTCCAACTTGTCGATGAGGGCGAGAACATCCATGGGGTCGTCCTTTGTCAGGCGGTGGGGCCGGTTCGGTGGAGAAGGGCCTCGGCGACATGCGGCGGAACCCATCCGCTCACGTCAGCCCCCCAGGCGGCGGCCTCACGGACGCCGGAAGAACTGAGGAATGCCCACTCGGGCGATGCGGGCAGGAAAACCGTCTCGACCTCAGGTGCGAGCCGGTGGTTGAACTGGGCCATCTGCGACTCGTAGTCGAAGTCGGCCGCGTTGCGGACGCCCTTCAGGATCGCCGTGGCGCCCACCGCGAGGGCGTGCGAGGTCACCAGCTCACTGAAGCCCGTGACCTCCACATTCCCGAGATGCTCGACGCTCGTGCGCACCATGGTCTTTCGCTCGTCCGCGGTGAAAAGCGGTTGCTTCCTGTTCGATCCTTCGGCGACGGCCACCACGACCGCGTCGAACAGGCGCGATGCCCGCTCGATGATGTCGAGATGTCCGTACGTGACCGGGTCGTAGGTACCCGGGCATAGGGCGTTTCGCCCTCCGGTGCTCATGTTCCTTCTCCCGGCGTCCAGATCACGGTGATCTCCGTATCCCCATACCTTCGCGTGTCCTCACGTTCGACGGCGATGCGCGGAACCCCGCCGGAACCCATAATCGCACCCCGGGCGTGCTCGATGACCACGATCGCCCCCGGGGCAAGCACTTCGGCCAGGGCCTCCCCCATCTCCTCCACGATCACGGGCAGCAGGTCGTAGGGCGGGTCGGCGAGCACCAGGTCGAACACCTCGCCGCCCTCGGCGGCGGCCTGCAGCGCCCCTCGCCAACCGCGCCGCACCAGGCGCAGGCGGTCACCGAGGCCCAGAACCGACGCGTTGGCCGCGATGGCCTCGGCCGCGCCGCGATCGTCGTCCACGCAGGTGGCGGTGGCCGCCCCGCGCGAGAGCGCCTCGATGGCCAGCGCCCCCGAACCGGCGAACAGATCGAGCACGCGATCGCCGACCACGGGGCCGACGATCGAGAACAGGGCCTCCTTCACGCGATCGGACGTCGGCCGGGTTCCCGTGCCCGGCGGGGCGACGAGCCTGCGGCCCCCGAGCTCCCCGGCGATCACCCTCACGCGTCGAGCAGCCGGGGCATCTCGGGGAACGCCGCGCGCACGGCCTGGCCCAGCAGCACGTGCTCGGGCTGTTCGAGCCGGGGGTCGCGCTCGAGCGTGACCTTGGCGATGCGCCGCGCCTCGGCCAGCGACCGCCGGTCGCGCGAGAGCCGCGCGAAGCGCAGGTCGGTGGGCCCCGATTGCCTGAGGCCCATGATGCTGCCCTCGCCGCGGATGTCCAGGTCGATGTCCGCCAGCCGGAACCCATCGTTCGTCTGCACCAGGGCCTCCAGGCGGCGCACGCCGTCCTCTGCCGCAGGATCGGCGAACACCAGGCACGTGCCCGGGTGCTCGCCGCGTCCCACACGCCCGCGCAACTGGTGCAACTGCGCCAGCCCGAACCTGTCGGCGTCCTCCACCACCATCACCGTGGCGTTGGGCACGTCGATGCCCACCTCCACCACGGTGGTGGCCACCAGCAGGTCGGTGTCGCCCGCGGCGAATGCCGCCATGGCCGCGCGGCGCTCATCCGGCTTCTGCGCGCCGTGGGCCAAGCCCACCCTGAACTCACGAAAGGGGCCCTCGGCCAGGCGCCGGGCCTCCTCCACCGCCGAGCGCGCCGCCGTGCCCTCGTCCCCCTGGTCCACCATCGGGCAGATCACGTAGGCCTGGCGTCCCAGGCGCAACTGGGCGCGCACGTCCTCGTAGGCGTCCTCGCGCTCCTGCTCGCGCACCCAGCGCGTGGCGATCTCCTGGCGCCCCGGCGGCCGCCCGCGGATCGCCGACACACGCAGGTCGCCGTACGCCGTGAGCGCCAGCGTGCGCGGGATCGGCGTGGCGGTCATGTAGAGCAGATGCGCGGCATCGGCGCCCGACCCCACGCGCTCGGCCAACGCCTGGCGCTGCTCCACGCCGAACCGGTGCTGCTCGTCCACCACCACGAGCCCCAGGCGATGGAACGACACCCCACCCACCAGCAGCGCCTGCGTGCCCACCACCACCTGCGCGGTGCCGGTGGCCACCGCCATCTCCCGTCGGTCGCGCTCGGCGCGCGGCACGTTGCCGGTGATCAGCACCGGCACGATGCCCGCGGGCGCGAGCAGAAAATCGAGCGTGCGCAGGTGCTGCTCGGCCAGAGTCTCGGTGGGCACCAGTATCGCCGCCTGTGCCCCTGCCTCCACGGCCTGGGCGCAGGCGAGGGCGGCGACCACCGTCTTTCCCGCGCCCACCTCGCCCTGGAGCAGCCGCCGCATGGGCCGCTCGCGCCGGATATCGCGGGACACCTGGCGGGTCACCCGCTCCTGCTCGGTCGTGAGCGTGAAGGGCAGCCCGTCGCGCACGCGATCGGCCAGCTGGCCGGTGGGCGTGAGCGGCAGGGCACGCCGCGCGACCTCCTCGTGCCGGCGCACGGCGATGAGCCCGAGTTGCAGCACGAGCAGCTCCTCGAACGCCAGCCGGCGGCGCGCGGCGCGCGGCTCGCGGGCCGTGCGCGGGAAGTGCATGGCGGCCAGCGCGTCGGCCCGCGTGGGCAGCGACAGCCGGGTGCGCATCCACGAGGGCAGGATCTCCGGGGCGGCCCGCAGGTAGGGCCGCGCCGAGTCCACCATCTCGCGCAGGCGGCGCGCGGGCAGCGCCTCGGTGGCCGGGTACACCGGCACCAGGCCCTCGGTGTGCAGGCCCTCCGACGTGGCACCGCCCAGCACCTCGTGGGCCTTCACGGCCACCTGGCGCTGCGGCTTGAGCGACACCTTCCCGCGGATCATCAGCTCATCACCCGGTGCCAGCAGACCGGCCAGGTATCCCTGGTTGAACCACATGGCCGAGATCGTGCCCGAGTCGTCGTGGACCTTCGCGCGCACGATCCTCAGGCCGCGGCGGCGGGTGGGCACGACGGCGATGGAATCCAGCACCACGCGGAGCGTTGCCTCCTCCCCATCGGCGAGGCCCGAGATCGGCCGCGCCGCGTCGTACGACAGGTAGCGCGCCGGCAGGTGCTCCGCCAGCTCGCCGATACTGCGGATGCCGATGGCGGCCGCGCGCTGCGAGGTCGCGGTGCCCACGCCGGCCAGCTCATCCACCGGCGCCCACCACCACGCCGCCCCGGGCCGATGGGCGCGCGCGGCCACGCCGTCGGATGCCCTGCGCAGCCCCAATGCGCCCTCGGGCACGCTCACGCTGGCAACCCGGGCCGGGTTGTGGCATCGTGCCGGGGCCGCGGTACCCGGTGCCGCTCCGTTTCTCCTACTCGAGGTATCCGGTAGACATGGCGAAGGTCTGCACGTCCTGCGGTAAGGGTCCCGCCTTCGGGAACAATCGCAGCCACTCGATGCGCGCGACGGCCCGTCGCTTCGACCCGAACCTCCAGAAGGTGCGCATCGTCGTGAACGGCACGCCCACCCGCGCGTACGTCTGCACCCGCTGCCTGAAGGCCGGCAAGGTGCAGAAGGCCGTCTCCGGCGCCTAGGACCGGCTCGCCCCTCCCGGGCCCATCGCCCGGGCGGATGCCAGCAGGTTGATCATGGCCACGACCGCGTCCGCGGCCTCGTCGCCCTTATTACCCTTGTCGCCGCCGGCCCGTGCCTCGGCCTGCGCCGTGGAGTCGCAGGTGAGGATTCCGAAGGCGCACGGCACGCCGGTGTCGAGCGAGACGCGCATGAGGCCGCTGGCCGCGGCGTCGCACACGTACTCGAAGTGGGCGGTCTCGCCGCGGATCACCGCGCCGAGGGCCATGATGGCCGCGTAGCGCCCTGTGGCGGCCAGCGCCGCCGCGGCGGCCGGCGCCTCATACGCGCCCGGGATCCAGTGCACATCCACCCGGTCGGCGGCCAGGCCGCTCTCGCCCAGTCGAAGGATCGCGCCATCCAGCAGCGACTCGGCCACCGCGCGATGGAAACCCGCCACCACGGCGGCGATGCGGATGTCATCCACCGCCAGGGTCTCGGCGGGCGGAGCGGGATCAGTGCGTGCCATCAACAGACAGGGTACGCGGCGCCCCGGCCGCCCGGGACCCCTCGCGGCGCATGCCTCGCGCCCAGGGTGCGGGGCATGCGGTGTGACACACTCGCCCGGTGACCCGCCTGTGCATGCTGATCGCCCTCGCCACCACGGCGATGGCCACCGTGCTGGCGGGCACTGCCGCGGCGGCGCCGATGGACTTCACCAGGTGCCCCGGTCGCCCGGCGGTGCAGTGCGGCACTCTGGTGGTGCCACTCGACCGGGCGGATCCCGCGAAGGGCACGCTGTCGCTGCACGTGGAACGCCTGCCCGCGCGCTCTGCGCGCAGGGGCACGTTCGTGCTGCTGGCGGGTGGGCCCGGGCAGGCCGGCACGCCGGTGAGCCCGGAGGACCCGGTGGCCATGGCCATCCCCGGCTGGGACTACGTGATGTTCGACCAGCGCGGCACGGGCAGGGCCGCGCTTCGCTGCAGAGCTCTCGACGCCCGGGGCGCGAGCGAGACCCCCGCCGCCGTGGGGAAGTGCGCAGAGCAGGTGGGCCCCAACCGGGCGTTCTACGGGTCGCGCGAGAGCGCCCTCGACATCAATGACCTGCGCGCGGGGCTCGGGCTGGAGTCGTTCGCGCTCGGCGGGGTGTCGTACGGCACCTATGTGGCCCAGTACTACGCGCAGATGTTCCCCACCCGCGTGAGTCACCTCGTGCTCGACTCCGTGGTGGACCCCGCCACCTTCAACGGCCTCGACGCGCCCTTCTTCGCATCGGCCAACGCCGTGCTGCCCGCGCTTTGCGCCGGCAGGCGGTGCCGGGACATCACCAGCGATCCCGTGGCAGACCTGACCACCCTGCTGGCGCGCACGGCATCGACGGCGCTGCACGGGCGCCGCACCACGCTGTCGGGGTCGGTGGTGCGGTCGAGCATCGGCGGCCCCGGCAACCAGGGCGACCTGCCGGCCCTGCTCGCCGCCGGCGACCTGGACATCGGGCTGCGCCGGCTGTGGCCGGGCGCCGCGCGGGCGGCGGCCTCGGGTGACGCGTCGCCCCTGATGCGCATCCTCACCATCGCCGCGAGCAGCGGCGCGCCCCCGCCGCCCACCGAGATCTCTTCCGCCCTGTTCTGGGCCACCACCTGCGAGGACAGCCGGGTCCCCTGGACCTCGGCCACGCCGCTCGACCAGCGGCCGGCGCTGGCCCAGGCCAACGCCGATGCCAATGCCGCGGCATTCGCGCCCTTCAGCGCCGCCAATGCGCTTCCCGACTCCACCGCCAACGGCTGCACGGCGTGGCCGGAGGCCGCCACCGACCCCCTGCAGCCCGGACCACTCCCCCAGGTGCCCACGCTGCTCCTCGCCGGCGGACAGGACATGCGCACGCCCACGGCGTCGGCGCAGGCCGTGGCCGCCCGGGCGCCCGGGTCGTTCCTGCTGCAGGTACCCGGCGCAGGGCACTCGGTGCTCGGCAGCACCACCTGCGCCGACAACCAACTGGCCAACCTTCTCGCAGGCCGGCGCGTGTCCACCGCCGCCTGCAATCGGGAGTCCCCCACCCCATGGCCCGTTCAGGCGCCCCCGGCCGGCCTCGCCGCGGTGGCCCCGAGCGGCGCGCGCGGCACCGCCGGGCGCGTGGCGCACGCCGCCCGCATGGCCGTGCGCGATGGCGTGGATGCCATGGACGCCGCCGCCGGGGCGGGGCTCGACAGGCTGCCGGGCATCCGCGGCGGCACCGCCCGCCAGCTCGGTTCCTTCGGCCCTCAGATCGTCTACTCGCGCTTCAGCGCCGTGCGAGGGGTGTCCATCACGGGCACGCTGCGGTTCAACGGACGGAGCTTCCAGGGGTCAGTACGGGTGAACGGCCCCGGCGCATGGGACGGCACGTTGCACCTGGCCCGCCGCGGCGAGCGCGCGTACACGGGATCCATCGGCGGCGTGCCGGTGCGCATTCCCCTTGGCTAGGGAATCCCCGGATCCGCGCCGCCCGCGAGGGACCTCTTCCCATGGTAACCGGAGGGCGTGCGCCGAGGGCGATGCCGACCAGCAGCAGCACGATGCCGAGGGCCTGCCACGCGCCGACGGTGGACTCCCCCACGCCAGCGCCGCCACCACGGCGATGGGCGGGGCCAGCACCTCGAACAACGACACCCATGCCGCGCACAGCACGAAGGCGCTGAAGGCCCCCTTGCTGGCCCGCCACCGTGCCGCCGCGGTCGCGGTGACCACGGACGGCACGGCGGTGCGGATCAGCTAGGGCGCGTGCGCGCTACTTGACCGTGACGGGCGCGGTCTGCGCAGCCTTGTTGGCCGTGCTGCCCGGCCAGGAGTTCATCACCAGGGTCACCTTGCCGAGGAACGCCTTCGGCAGGCTCTTGGGCACGGTCACCTTCACGTTGGTGACGCCCTTCTTGCCCGTGGCATTCACCAGCACGCGGCTCTTGCCGTTGCCGACGATGCGCACCTGCACCTTGCCCTTGGCGCTGAGGTTCGCCTTGATGGTGTAGGTCTTGCCGCGGCGCATGGTGCTGGGGCGCGAATTCATCGTGCCGAACACGCGCGGTGCGGTGGTGATGCGCCCCAGCGCCGAGCAGCCGCCCTCGGTGAACCACAGCGCGCCGTCGGGACCCGTGACGATGCCGTTCGGGTTCGCCTGCGTGCTGGTGGCCGGGTACGAGGTGACCACGCCCGCCGTGGTGACCTTGCCGATGTTGCCGTTGCCCTGCGTGAACCACAGGGTGTTCGACCCGGCGGGGCCCGGGGTGATCTGCGCGGGCGCGGCGTTGGCCACCCCGATCGGGAACTCCCGGGAGATACCCAGCGGCGTGATCACGCCGACGGCCGGGTTGGAGTACTGCTGGTCGAGGAACCACACGTTGCCGTCCGGCCCCACCGTCATGCCGTTGAGCTGGACGTCGTTGTCGAGGTTGTAGATCTGGAACGCGCCCGAGGTGGACGTGGCGGCGATGCTGTTGCCCTCGAAGTCGCCGGTCCACAGGCGGCCGTCGCTGCCCGACACGATCTGCAGCGGGGTCTGCACGGGCGAGGGGAACTCCGTGATCACGCCGGCCGGGGTGATGCGACCCACCTTGCTGGCGTTGTACTCGGTGAACCACATGTTGCCGTCGCTGCCCTGGGTGATGCCCCAGGGGTTCGCGTTGGCCGTGGGGATCGCATAACTGGCGGCCGTGCCATTGGCGGCGATCTTCCCGATGCTGTTCGCCGCCTGGCCACCGTTGGTGAACCACGTGCTGCCATCAGCGGCAACGGCGATGCCCTGGGGCGACTGCACGTTGGTGGTGGTGAGCACCGAGAAGGCATTGGTGGCCGGGGTGTAGCGCTGCACGCTGTTGCCGCCGCGCGCCGTGAACACCAGCGATCCGGTGGCGCCGCTGCCGGTGCTTGCCACGAGGAACGGGTCATTCCCGAACGTGGGGATCGCGTACGTGCTGACCGAGGCATTGCCGAGCTGCGCAGGGGTGCAGGTGCCGGACGTGATGCCGGCAGAGGCGGGGCCGGCGATGGCCACCGCTGCGGCCACGACCCCTGCGGTGGCGGCCGCGCTCATGATGGAGCGACGGTTCATAGGAGGTCCTTTCGTGGGGTAGCGCTCTGGCAAGGCTACCGCCACGGGCCTCGCACCACCAGCGGCGCGGCCACGCAGTTGGGGTCGCAATGTGTAGGTGCTCCCTCTGTCGATACACGTTGCCCACAAAGACCGCTCGTTGACGCATTTTCTCGGCATTGGTGTACCGACAACGCAGGCAGAGAATATGGCTTCCTTACTGGGGATTTTCCAAGTCGAGCCCGTTGTGGTGCAGGATGTGGCCCATCTTGTCGCGCTTGGTCTGCAGGTAGCGCGCGTTGTGGTCGCCGGGCTCCACCTCGATGGGCACCCGCTCCACCACCTTGAGGCCGTAGCCCTCGAGCCCCACGATCTTCTTGGGGTTGTTGGTGAGCTGCCGGATGGTGCTGAGCCCCAGGTCGACGAGGATCTGCGCCCCGATGCCGTAGTCACGCAGGTCGGCCGGGAAGCCCAGCTCGATGTTGGCCTCCACGGTGTCGCGGCCGGCGTCCTGCAGCTCGTAGGCGCGGAGCTTGTTGATGAGGCCGATGCCGCGGCCCTCCTGTGCGATGTACAGCAGCACGCCCTGGCCCTCGGCCTCGATCATCCGCAGCGCGGCATGCAGCTGGTCGCCGCAGTCGCAGCGCAGCGACCCGAACACGTCGCCGGTCATGCACTCGGAGTGCACGCGCACCAGGACGTCCTGCTTGCCCGCGACGTCGCCCTTCACCAGGGCCATGTGGTGCTTGCCGTCCACCGATGAGGTGTAGCCCACGGCCGTGAACTCGCCGAACTCGGTGGGCAGCGGCACGGCCGCGCCGCGCTCGATGAGCCGCTCGGTACGACGGCGGTGCTCGATGAGGTCGGTGATGGTGACCATCTTCAGCCCGTGCTGCCGGGCGTAGCCGATGAGGTCGTCCACCCGGGCCATCTCGCCGTCGTCCTTCATGATCTCGCAGATGACACCGGAGGGGATCAGGCCCGCCATGCGCGCAAGGTCGACCGCCGCCTCGGTGTGGCCCGCCCGCTCGAGCACGCCACCGGCCTTCGCCCGCAACGGAAAGACATGGCCGGGCTTCACGAGGTCGCCGGCCGCAGAATCCGGGTCGATGGCCACCATGATCGTGCGCGATCGATCGGGCGCGCTGATGCCGGTCGTGATGCCCTCGCGGGCCTCGATGCTCTCGGTGAACGCGGTGCCCAGCGGCGTCTCATTGCGCTTCACCTGCTGCATCAGGCCCAACTGCTCGCAGCGCTCCTCGGTGAGCGCCAGGCACACCAGCCCACGACCATGAGTGATCATGAAATTCACCGCGTCGGGAGTGGCGAACTGCCCCGCGATCACCAGATCGCCCTCGTTCTCGCGGTCCTCGGAGTCGACCACCACGACCATGCGGCCGGCGCGGATGTCCTCGATGGCCTCCTCGATCGAGGAGAACGGCGTGGTGGTGGTGCTCAGGAGGGTCCTCCCCCATCGATGTGCGGGCGCACGAGC
Organism: Actinomycetota bacterium; assembly: GCA_016870155.1. Taxonomy (GTDB): domain Bacteria; phylum Actinomycetota; class Thermoleophilia; order Miltoncostaeales; family Miltoncostaeaceae; genus SYFI01. The sequence goes on from VGCE01000002.1 coordinate 9,611, forward strand.
GCCTCCACGTACTTTGCCACCACGTCGGCCTCGAGGTTGACTCTTCGGCCCACGGCCTGCGGGCCGAGGGTGGTCATCTCCATGGTGTGCGGAATCAGGGCGATGGTGAATCCTCCGGAATCGCGCGTGGCCACCGTGAGGCTCACGCCATCCACGGTGATGCTGCCCTTCTCCACCACGTAGCGCAGCACCTCATCCGGGGCGGCCACCGACATCATCACCCCATCGCCCTCGGGCGTGGTGCCGCTCACGGTGCCGGTGCCGTCCACGTGCCCCTGCACGATGTGGCCGCCGAGGCGGTCTCCCACGCGCATCGCGCGCTCGAGGTTCACCCGGTCGCCGGGCTCGCGGTCACCCACCGAGGTCCGGCGCAGGGTCTCCTCCACGCAGTCGACGGCGAACCAGTCGTCGCCCATCTCCACCACGGTGAGGCACGCGCCGTTCACCGATACCGAGTCGCCGATGGCGAGGCCGTCACGCACGGCGTCGCAGCCGATCACCAGCCGAGCGCCCGCAGCGCTGGGGGTGCGCTCGCGCACCGTGCCCATCTCCTCCACCAGACCCGTGAACACCCGATCAGCCCTCCCCGGGAACGGGCCGCAACCGGCCCATCACCAGTACATCATCGCCGAGGCGCTCCACGCGTGGCGAGCGGATGCGCGGGGCATCGGCGATCTGGTCGGCGCCATGGCCGCGCGCGGCCATGGGCGCCCCGTCGCCACCGATCACCATGGGCGCCACCACCCAGGCCAGCACGTCGACCAGGTGGGCATCGAGCATGGCCCCGGCAATCGTGGGGCCGCCCTCCACCAGCACCGACTGCACGTCGCGACGACCCAGGGCGTCGAGCGCCTGCGCCAGGTAGTCGGCTCCGTGGTCGGCGTCGGTCAGGTCCACCTCTGCCCCGGCGGCGCGCAGGGCATCAACCCGCCCGGCATCAGCCGCCGGCCCGGCCACCACCAGTAGCGGGGCCTCGTGGGTGCTCGCGAGCAGCGCGCAATCCGTTGACAGCCGCGCGTGGGGGTCGAGCACCACGCGCAGCGCCACGCGGCCGCCCGGCACCGGGACGTCCCGCGCGGTGAGCATGGGGTCGTCGGCCACGGCGGTGCCGATGCCCACCGCAACGGCGTCGCTCTCGGCGCGCCAGCGGTGCACCAGGGCCCGGGCCTCGGGGCCCGAAATCCACCGCGTGTTGCCCGTGCGCGTGGCCACGCGGCCGTCGAGCGAGGCGGCCATCTTCAGCAGCACCTCGGGACGCCCCGTGGCCGCCCATGTGAGGAACGCCGACGCCGCCTCGCGGGCGCGCACCGCGTCCTCACCATCGGCCACCGCCACCTCGATGCCGGCGTCCTGCAGCACCCGCACGCCCTCACCGCGGGTCCTCTCGAGGGGGTCGAGCGCACCCACCACCACCCGCGCGATGCCGGCGTCGATGATGGCCTGCGTGCAGGGCCCGGTGCGGCCGGTGTGGCTGCAGGGCTCGAGCGTGCACACCAGCGTGGCGCCGCGGGCGGCATCACCGGCGGCGGCGATGGCCACGGGCTCGGCGTGCGGCAGGCCGGGACCGTCGTGCCAGCCCTCCCCCACCACCTCATCGCCCCGGATGATCACCGCGCCCACCGACGGATTGGGGCTCACGTGCCCGCGCGCCCGCTGCGCGAGCTCGCACGCGCGGATGAGCTGGGTGCGCTCGGCGGTGCTGGGACGCCCGGGAGGGCTCACGCCGATGCGACCCGCTCCGCGAGGTCGTCGTAGGAGGCCACCGGGTCGTCGGCCCCGAAGATGGCCGACGCGGACACCAGCAGGTCGGCGCCCGACGCCCGGGCATCCGCGATGTTCGCCGGGCCGATGCCGCCATCCACCTGCACCGCCGCGCGCGGCGGCAGCATGTCGCGCAGCGCGCCGAGCCGCCCGAGGGTCTCGGGGATGAACGACTGGCCGCTGAACCCGGGGTTCACGCCCATGCAGTTGACGTAGTCGAGGCGGTCCACCAGCGGCGCCACCACCTCGAGCGGCGTTCCCGGGTTGATCGCCAGCCCCGCCAGGCACCCGGCCTCGCGGATCTCGCCGAGCAGCTGGTGCGGATGCGGGTCGGCCTCCACGTGCACGCTCACCATGTCGGCGTGCGGGGCGTACCACCCGATGGCCTCGCGGGGGGCCTCGACCATGAGGTGCACGTCCACCAGCCCGCCGCGCGGGCGCACCAGCGACGCGACGCCCCGGGTGGTCCCGGTGCCGAGCATGAGGTTGGGCACGAAGCGGCCGTCCATGACGTCCACGTGGAACACCCGCGCGCCGGCCTCGAGCAGCGCGGACAGCTGTTCGCCGAGCCGCAGGGGGTCTGCGGACATCAACGAGGGGCACACCGCGGGAGTGGCGGGCGTCTCGGGCATCGGCGGCAGGTTATCGGCCCCGGAGCCTGGCCACGAAGAAGCCATCGGTGCCGTGTACGTGGGGCAGCAGGCGAAGCGCGCCCGGCAGGTGCGGCGATGCCATGTGCGGGAACTCGCCCGAGAGGTCATCCACCTCGGCGCCGGACGCCTGCACCACGTCCTCATCCTCCTGCCGCAGGAGGCTGCAGGTGGAGTACACCAACCGCCCGCCGGGGCGCACCACCTCGAGCGCCCGCGCCAGCAGCCCCCGCTGTATCTCCACCAGCGGGGCCAGGGCCTCCTCGCGCCGGCGCCAGCGGGCGTCGGGGCGGGACGCCAGCACACCGGTACCCGTGCAGGGGGCGTCCACGAGCACGGCGTCGAATGGCCCGCCCGGCAGCGCGACCTCGCGGCCGTCGCCCTCCACCACGGTCATCGTGGCGCCCATGCGCCGTGCGGTGTCCCGCAGCGCCCGGGCCCGGGCGGGGTGGAGCTCCACCGCCACGATATCGGCCTCGCCACCGGCCAACGCCGCCAACTGGGTCGCCTTGGCGCCCGGCGCCGCGCAGAGGTCGAGCACCCGCTCGCCCGGCTGGGGCATGAGCGCCCGCGCGGGGATCATCGACGCCCGGCTCTGGGCCATCACCCGGCCCTCCGCCCATGCCGTGCAGTCCTCGAGCGCGAACGGCGCCTGCAGCACCATGGCCTCGGGGATGAGCGGGTCAGGCAGCCAGGGCGGGAGCTCCGCCTCGATGTCCTCGCGCGGCCCGCGCAGGGTGTTGCAGCGCACGGCCGATTCGGGCGCCACGTTGGCGGCCGCCATCACGGCCTCGGCATCCGCCGGGCCAAGCGACTCCACGAGCCCCCGGGCGATCCAGTCCGGGAATGAGTGGCGCAGTGCGGTGTCCGCGGGGTCGATGGCCGCGATGCGCGCCTTGCTGTCATCGGCGATGCGCCTCAGGATCGCGTTGACCAGGCCCGCGCGCGCAGACTCCTTGCCGCGCGGGCCGGGAAGCGACCGCGCGAGCGTGGCCGCCTCGTTGACGGCCGCGAAGTCGGGGGTGCCGTCGGACGAGATGATCTCGTAGGCGCCCAGGCGCAGCACGTCGCGCACCTCGGGCTCGATGCGATCGGGCCTTTCGGCCACTCCGTCGATGAGCCAGTCGAGAAGGCGCCGCATCTGCACCGCGCCGTAGGCGAGGCGCTGCGCCTGCTGGCGGTCGCGGGGGTTCACCCGTGCGCGGGCACACTCGGCCGTGAGCGCCCGGTCGGCATACGCGCCATCGTCCACGCGGCGCAGCACCCCGAGCGCGATGCGCCGGGCGGGCGATGCCTGGGCGCGCGGCGCGCGCGGGTTACGCGGACGTGAGCGCGAGCTCACCGCGATACCCCCTCAGGAAGGCGTCGGCATGCATGCGGGCCTTGCCGGGCGGCTGCAGCTCCACGATCTCCAGGCCTCCCGATGCCGTTCCCAGCACCAGCCGGCCGGAGTCGCGCACCAGCCCGGGCACCGCCGCCGCATTGGTGGGCTTCACCGTCCACACCTTGAACTGCTGGCCGTCGATGCCCAGCGTGGCGCCGATGTGCGGCGAGAGGGCGCGCACCTGGTCGCGGATCTCCACGGCCGTGCGCGACGGCTTGATGGGGCGATCCTCATCGGTGATCTTCGGCGCCAGCGACGATCCCTCGCCCGGCTGCGGCGTGCTCACGAGGGTGCCCGCCTCGATGGCATCGAGCGCCCGCACCACCGCGGGGCCGGACGCCCCGGCCATCTTCATCAGCAGCGCCCCGGCATCGTCGTCGCGGGCGAGCGCCACGGGCACGGCCTCGATGATCGGCCCGGTGTCGAGGCCGGCGTCCATCAGCATGATCGTGGTGCCGGTCTGCTCCACTCCGTCCATGAGCTGGCGCTCCACGGGCGCTGCGCCGCGGTACAGCGGCAGCAGCGAGTAGTGGACGTTCACGCAGGGCCAGCCATCCAGCACGTCATCCTTGAGGATCTGCCCGAACGCGGCCACCACCAGGGCCCCGGCATCGGCTTGGCGCATTACCTCGAGCGCCTCCGGGGCGTTGATGCTGGCGGGCTTGAGGGTGGCGATGCCGGCCGCATCCGCGGCCTCGCCCACCGGCGTGGGCGCCGGGGTGCGTCCGCGGCCGCGCGGGCGATCCTCGCGGGTGATCGCCAGCACCACCTCGTGGGGCGAGTCGAGGAGCGCCCTCAGCACCGGCACGGCGGGCGCGGGGCTGCCGGCGAACATGACCCTCATGGGAACGGGCGCTAGGCGCTCGGGAGCAGCGACTCGCGCAGCTCGGCGAGGGCGGCCCGGCGGTCCTCGGGCGTGGCGCGGTCGAGCATGAGAATCCCGTCGAGGTGGTCGATCTCGTGCTGCACCACGCGCGCGGCGAATCCTTCCAGATCGGCCTCGAACTCGGTGCCGTTGAGGTCCTGCGCCCTGATGCGGATCTCCACCGCCCGTGAGACGTCCACGTTCACCTCGCCGATCGAGAGGCATCCCTCGATCGCGATGTCCTCCTCGTCGCTGCGGCTGATGATCTCGGGATTCACCAGCGCGTGCGCGGGCTCGTCCTCATACGGCTGCACCACGATGAGTCGCCGCAGGCGCCCAAGCTGCGGCGCCGCCAGGCCCACCCCGCGGCCGTCGTCCATCAGGCGCACCATCTCGTGCACCTCGGCCACCAGCGCCTCGTCAAACACCTCTACGCGATCGGCGGGCGTGCGCAGCACGGGGTCGCCGTACTGGCGGATGAATTCCAGCGCTGCAAGCCGTGCGGCCTCGCGCTCGGGGTCCTCGAAGGAGCGTCGCGACATGGCTTCAGGCTACCACCGAGCCGAGGTTGCTCGGTGGGCCCCACAAGGCCCGCAACTGGCTGCATACGTGCCCCGGGCTTGGCTGGACACGGGGGCACGCCGCGGCTCTCCCCGGTTCCCGGAGGTTCGGGCCCTAGCTCGGGGCGAGCAGCGAGGCCGGGCGGGACGCCGAGATCGCGTCCGCATACCTGGCAGGGGCTGCGTTGGTGCCTCTCAACACCAAGACGCGGTCGGGGGATCCCGCTTGCGCGCCCGGCACCTGGGCGATAGCCCAGGTGTCACCCAACTGCAGGAAGTCGCCCTTCGCGCGGGCGATCGCCGCCGTGCCGCCGCCCTTAAGGTCAACCTCGATCACATCGAGGCCGCGACCTTCGAGCGCTGCCACGGTTGCCGCTGCGATTCCTGCTGCGGTTCGGCCGGTGCCTGCATTCACCGCGAACGCGCTGGCGTCGTCCAGCGAGGTCGCCGCCACGCGATCTGCCGCGGTGGCGCCCGGCACCGCGCCGCGCGGGGCCTCGCTGCCAGCCACCTCGCCGTCGGGCGTGGGGATCGCCGCCAGCGGCGGGCGCGCCGGGGCCGTCGTGGCCTCGGGGCCCGATGCGCTCATCAGCGCGAAGGCGCCCACCGCTCCACCGACCAGCAGCACCGATGCCGCCGCCAGCGAGGCGAACCCCATTCCCCGGCGCGCCGCGGGCGATGACCCCACCGCCCCATAGGGCATGGTGGAGTCGGGGCGCGGCATCGCGGAATCCAGGGCATCCACCAGCGCGGTGGCGCTGCGCGGACGATCGCGGGGGTCCTTGGCCAGGCCCGCCTGCAGCGCCTTCTCGGCGCGGCGGGGAAGGTCGGGGCGTATCGACCGCGCGCGCGGCGGGATGCGCTCGAGGTGCGCGAACAGCACCGTGCCCACCTCGCCATCGGGGAACGGCCGACGGCCCGTGAGGCACTCGAAGGCCATGCAGGTGAACGCGTACAGGTCGGCTGCGGGACGGGCGCGGCCCCCGCCGATCACCTCCGGCGCCATGTATGCAGCCGTGCCGATCATCTGGCCGGGCACCGTCGTGGTGCTGCCCACCGCGCGGGCCACGCCGAAGTCGGCGAGCCATGCGTGGCCGTCGGGCTCCAGCAGCACGTTCTCGGGCTTCACGTCGCGGTGCAGGCGCCCCTCGGCGTGGGCGGCGTCAAGAGCCGACGCCACCTGCCGCAATATCGCCAGTGCCCCATCGGGATGCAGCGGCCCCTGCGCCAGCCGATCAGCCAGCGTGCCGCCACGCGCGAGGTGCATGACGATCCAGCCGGTGCCGTCCGACTCGCCGAAATCGAGGACGGGGATCACGTTGGGGTGATCCAGCGCGGTGAGCGCCTCGCACTCCCTGCGGAAGCGCATGCGGAACGCCGGGTCGTCCCACACATGCGGGTGGAAGAGCTTTATCGCCACCTCGCGCCCCAGCGACACATGGGTGGCGCGGTGCACGGTGGCCTGGCCGCCGCGGGCGATGGGCTCGCCGACGGCCCACCGGCCGGCGACGATGCCCTGAGTGGCGCCCGCGCCGGCCGTGATGGCTACCTCTTCCTCGGGAGGATGCGCCGGGCCACCGCCAGGGAGCCCGATGCGGCGGCGTCCCAGTCGGCGTCCGACCCGATGGCCACGTCGCCCCGGCCCTCGAGCACCAGGCGGGCCGACCCACCGCGGATGATCAGCTCGGCCTTGGTGTCGCCGGTGCGCGGGAAGATCGCCGTGGCGCCGTCGGGCGCCTGATCGATGCGCGGGGCCGGCGAGAGGTCGTTGAGCCCGAAGAAGGCCGCGGTGACGGCCTCGCGGGCCTCGGGCGGCACGGTGGGCACGATGTCCTCGAGGCGGTAGAGCTCGGCTACGTTGGGCGTGAGGAAGTACTCGGCCTGCTGCAGCACGGCGAGGTCCACGCCCTCGGCCCTCCCGCGCTCCGGGCGCTCCTGTACCCAGTCGCGCACGCGCAGCCACGAGCAGTAGCGCGTCTCGGCGCCGGGGCCGGCGACGGCGTCCATGTAGGGGCCGGGCTTGCGGTCGGCGGTGATGCCCATCACGATGATGCGACCGTAGCCCGACATGGCCCCCGCGGCGAGCACCAGGCGGTCGGATAGGTCGCCCTGGAACGTCAGCGACGTCTGGATGACCAGCGCCCAGGCCCTGTCGCGGTGCTGCACCACGATGTCGATGACGTCGTCACCGGCCGGCACGAACTCGCGCACGATGGCCGTGTCGACGCCCTCGATGTCCTCGTCGAGGAACTCTCGCATGAGCGCGGTGCGGTGGTCGGTGCCGCACAGGGCGAGTACGGACGCCAGGACGTGGGTCCACTGTGCGCGGGGCCCGGACTGGGACGCGAAGATTCGCGGGGCAGGCATCGGAAGGTCCTCGTGTAGGTGGTTTTGCCGGGGGCAGGGTAGCGGTAAGGCGGGGCCGTTTTCAGGTGTCCTGCGGGTCGACGTCCACCCCGATGCGCACGCCGGTTCGCGATGCAGGGCCGCCCGGGGCGTCGAGCACGTGCCGCGTGGCCGCGGTGAGCGACGACGACCGCCTGGCCTGCAGCAGGATCGCCCGGCGGCTGCGCCCGCGCAGCCGGTGCAGGCGCGAGGGGCCGCGCACGGCGATGGACGGGTCGGCCTGCGCGAGCGCCTCGGCCATCTCGTCGGCCACCTCGGCCACCCGCTGCCTCGACTCCCCCTCCACGACCACGCGCAGCAGGTGCCCGTGCGGCGGCATGCCGCGCGCCTCGCGCCGCTGCACCTCGCCGCCCAGGAACTCCTCCACCGCGTGCCGGGCGCCCAGCTGCACGGCGCGGGCGGCGGGCTCCCAGGCCTGCACCACCACGGTGGAGTGCTCGCCCCTGCGGCGGCCCGCGCGCCCGGCCAGCTGCACGATGAGCGAGAACGCGCGCTCCTCGGCGCGGAAGTCCGCGCGCTGCAGGGCGGCGTCGGCATCGAGGATGGCCGCCACCGTGACGGCCGGAAGGTCATGCCCCTTGGCCACCATCTGCGTGCCCAGCAGGATCGCCGGGCCGGGTCGCGAGAACTCATCGAGCAGGCCCACGATGCCGCCGCGCCGCGCCACGTTGTCGGCGTCCAAGCGCACGAGGCGCGTGTCGGGGACGATGCGCGCCAGGGCGTCCTCCAGCGCCTGGGTGCCCGACCCCTGCCGCCCCACGTCCACCGACCGGCACGACGGGCAGGTGGTGGGCGGAGCGCTCTCCAGGCCGCAGTGGTGGCACACCAGCCGGTCGTCATCGCCCTCCCGGTGCAGCACCATGGGCACATCGCAGTCGGGACAGCGGGCGATCCACCCGCACGAGCGGCAAAGCGTGGTGCGCGAGAAGCCGCGGCGGTTGAGCAGGATGATCGCCTTCTCGCCGCGCTCGCCCGCCTCCTGGAGCGCCTTGGCCAGCGGCCGCGACACCGGGCCCGCCGGCTGCGTGCGCATGTCCACCACCCGGACGGGCGGCATGTCCGCGCCGTCAGCACGGCAGGCAAGCGTCACGTGCTCGAGCGCATGCCAGGCCTCGGGCCGCGGCGTGGCGCTGCCGTACACCAGCACCGCCCCGCAGTCGACGGCCCGGCGATACGCCACCTGCCGGGCGTCGTAGCGCGGCGTGGCGTCCTGCTTGTACGAGGAGTCGTGCTCCTCGTCCACCACCACCAGGCCGAGGCGCGGTATCGGCGCGAACACCGCGCTGCGCGCGCCCAGCACCACATCGGCGTCGCCCGCTGCGATGCGCCGGTACTCCGCGGCGCGCTCGGCCGCGGCCAGCGCGGAGTGCCACACCGCCACCCGGTCGCCTAGGCGCGCGCGCAGCCGGCCGAGGAACTGCGGGGTGAGCGCGATCTCGGGCACCAGCACCAGCGAGCCGAGACCCAGCTCGCGTGCCCGGGCGATGGCCCGCAGGTATACCTCGGTCTTGCCCGAGCCGGTGACCCCGTGCAGCAGCAGGGCATCGCCCTGGCCCGATCCCAGACGTGCGGTGATGCGCGTCACGGCGGCCTGCTGCTCGGTCGTGAGGTCGGGCGGCGCGTCGGGAGGCGGCGGCGCGCCGAACCAGTTGAGCCCGCTCGCGTCGGCCCTCTCGGCATCGAGGGTGATCACGCCGTCGTCGGCCATGCGGCGCAGCGTGGGCATGGTGGTGCCCGCGATGCGCACCAGGTCGGCGGCCGGCAGCGTGCCCCCGGCCGATCGCAGCTCGGCCAGCACCGCCCCCTTGCGACCCCCCGGGTCGGCAGCGCCATCCACCGCGCGGGCCACGATGCGCTCGCGACCCTGGCCGGCGGGCGCGCCCAGGCGCCACGTGCCGTCCGGGCCGCGGCGGAGCGCCCCCTCCGATCCCGGTGGCAGCACCAGGCGCAGGCAGGCACCTAGCGGCGTGAGCGTGCGGGAGGCGACCCATCGGGCCAGGGCGATCAGGTCGGGCGGCACCGCCGGGGCGTCCACCACGCCCGCCACCGGCAGCAGCGTGCCCTCGTGCGTGGGGGGATCACGCCCCACCACCACGCCCAGCAGCGCCCGGCGACCGAGGCGCACGGCCACGAGCGCGCCGGGGACGGCCCGCGCGTGCAGGTGCGCGGGCACGGCGTAGTCGAGCGCCCTGTCGAGGGCGCGGGCGGCGACGAGGGGGACGACCTGCGCGGCCGCCCCCCCGTTCGCCGGATCAGCCAGCCTGCTCGTCCCCGATGGCCGTGTTCTCCCAGGTGAACTCGGGCTCGGTGCGCCCGAAGTGACCGTATGCGGCGGTCTTCTGGTAAATCGGCCGGCGCAGGTCGAGGTGGTCGATGATGGCGGCCGGGCGCAGGTCGAACTTCTCGCCGATCCACTTGAGGATCTCCTCGTCGGGCCGGGTGCCCGTGCCGAAGGTCTGCACGTTCACCGACACCGGGTGCGCGACGCCGATGGCGTAGGCCACCTGCACCTCGGCGCGGTTGGCGAAGCCCGCGGCCACGACGTTCTTGGCCACCCAGCGCGCGGCGTACGCGGCGGAGCGGTCGACCTTGGAGGGGTCCTTCCCCGAGAAGGCGCCGCCGCCGTGGCGCGACATGCCGCCATAGGTATCAACGATGATCTTGCGGCCGGTCAGGCCGACGTCGCCCATGGGGCCACCCACCACGAATCGCCCCGTCGGGTTTATGTAGAAGGTGATGCCGTCATTCCACACGCCGAAGTCCTCGAGCACCGGCTTCACGACCTCGCGGGTGATCTCGTCGTGCAGTAGAACCTGCGAGGCGTCCGGCTTGTGCTGGCTCGACACCACCACGGCCTCCACGCCAACGGGGGTGGTGCCGTCGTAGCGCACGCTCACCTGCGACTTGCCGTCGGGCAGCAGAAAGGGCATCGACGATCGGCGCAGGGCCGCCATGCGCTCCACGATGCGGTGCGACAGCACGATCGGCAGCGGCATGAGCACGGGGGTCTCGTCGCAGGCAAACCCGAACATCAGGCCCTGGTCGCCGGCGCCCTGCTCGTCGTAGCGGTCCTCTTCCCCGTGCGCGCGCTTCTCGAACGCGGTGTCCACGCCCTGCGCGATATCCGGGCTCTGCTTGTCGAGCGCAACCGAGATGCCGCACGTGGCCGCGTCGAAGCCGTCAGTCGAGTCGACGTACCCGATGCGCGTGATGGTGTCGCGCACCACCGCGGGGATGTCCACCTGCGCGGCGGTCGTCACCTCGCCGGCCACCATCACCTGGCCGGTGGTGATGAGCGTCTCGCATGCCACGCGGGACGAGGGGTCCTGCGCGAGCATGGCGTCGAGAACGCCGTCCGAGATCTGGTCGGCGATCTTGTCGGGATGACCCTCGGTGACCGACTCCGAGGTGAAGAGGTACTCGCTCATGCGGCTCCTTGCCTTTGGATCCAGCGGGGCACCCTACCAACGGGCAGGGTGGCGCTCGTAACCACGCCAGCTCGCCACCGCCAGCCGCTTACGTCCAGGACACGCCGACGCCGCCCCGATAGGGGTGGGACCCGGACGAACCCGCAACGGCAGCATCACGTGGCCGATCAAAGGCAGAGGCCGGGCGGCCCTGGTCCATCGGGCCTTGGCTTACTTCCCCATCCCGACGTACACCTCGACGGTGGGCGTCTCGCCCGCGGTGGCCCAGGCCGCGATCTGGGTGAGCGGCGCGATGTTCGCGCGCATGCGCGCACCATCCTTGCCGTCGAAGGCTCCATTGGCCGCGAGGATCGGCACCGCCTTGCGAACGTCCACGTATGCGAGGCCGGTCACCTGGTCGGGCATGCCCTGCATGGCGGCCTTGAAGGCCGGCGTTGCCGCGAGCGAGTTGGCCGCGCTGCGCGGTGCGAGCACCGACGTGACGGCCTTGGCACCGTTGCCGATCGCGGCGAGGTCGCCGCGCACGCCCCACGCCACCGACATGTCGTCGGCCGGGATGACCTGGCCCTTAACGCCATTCTCGGCGAACGGGGTGGCCTTGCCGATCCTGGCGTCGTCGGGGCCGAACTGCCGCAGCACCACCGGCACCGACTTGGACAGCGCGGTGAGGCTCTCCGCAGCCTGGGCGCCGCTCTTCACCTGGAGCGCGAGGGCAGCCTCCGGCGTCTTGCCCGCGCCACCCACCACCACGGCATGCTCGCCGCCTGTGAGGTTGCGGAGGTCGTCGGCGTTCACGCCAAGCAGCAGCGGGAGCTGCGCCGTGAGGGCGTCGATCTGCTTGCTCGTGGTGTCCGAGCCTGCGCTGGAGGCGGCCGACACTGCGCGCTGCACGGTGTCGGCGAGGCGGTTGAACCCGAGATATGCCACGGCGTCAGACGGGGCCTGAGCGGTGAGCGTCGGCGTGTAGGGGGTCTGCTGCGCCGCCTGCGGGGCGTCCACGAGGACGGCCTTCATGCGCAGGCCGTCGGGCTGGACCGTGACCGACATGGCCGCGGCCCCGGTGATCTGGCCACCTGCCAGGTCTCCGACGTTCGGGATGATCTCGGATGCCGCGTTGCCGGCCTCCTCGACGTTCATGTAACCCATGGCGAATACGTCATCAGGGAGCAGCGAGAGGGCCTCGTTGAAGCGGAACACTCCCGACAGGGCCGCGTCGCCCCCGGCGGCCTTCACCTCAAGCGCCTTCTTCACCACGTCGGCGGTGGAGCCGAGGATGAGCGACTCATCCGTAACGGCCGCATGGGTGCCCATGGTGGCGTCGGCGTAGAGCGCGGCGCCGTCCTGGGTGCCGGTCTGCTTCATCCCGCCGGGCGCCTTGGTGATGAGCGCCTTGATGTCCTCGGACTTGCCGGCGGCGATCTGCAGCACCGCCATCATCGGCTGGTCGGCGGCCGTGACGGCAGCCCGGCCTGCTGCGCCCGCAGGGTCGGTGAGCGCGCCCTTGGCCACCGACTCCACATCGGGCACCTCGGTGACGGCCACCGCGGCCGACTCCCCGAGGAGCGGCTTGAGATCGGTGTCCCACGCGATGCCCTCGCGGGCGAGCGCCGCGTCGAGCTCGGCGCGCATCTTGCCGAAGCCCGGGAAGAGCGTGCCGAGGCGGGTGAGGTTGGTCCACTGCGTCCCGGCGGTGTCGGTGGACATCTGCACGTAGAGCGGGCTCGAGGCGGGGATGTAGCCCGCGATCGAGGCCGGCGCGGAACCGGCGGAGGCGGTGCCGCCGCACCCCGAGAGGACGGCGATGCCACCGGCGGCGGTGGCGGCCGCGGCGATCGCGACGACAGGCATCACCGTGCGTCGCATGTGCCGCGTGCGGGTGGACGCGCTCATCTTCAGGGAACCTCCGTCGACCGGTTACACCCCTAAAGATAGGACGGCCCGGCAAAGCACCCGCGTCGGGCGGGTAAAGGCTCGGTTCAGAACACGCGCGAGGTCGTGACGGCACATGCCAACGCGCTCACCCCTCGGACGAGGGCGCGCGGGCCATGAGATTGCGCAGGCACTCGGCGGGCGGGCGCCCCTCGAATGCCGCGGCCGCCACCTGCTCGGATATCGGAAGCTCCACGCCGGCGGCCTCAGCGCGCGTGAGCAGCGCGCGGGCCGTAGCGAGGCCCTCCACGACCTGGCCGATCTCCCGCTCCACCGCGTCGGCGGGCATTCCGCGGGCGATCATCTCGCCCGCGCGGCGATTGCGGCTGTGGCGGCTGGTGCACGTGGCGATGAGGTCGCCCATTCCGGCCAGGCCCCGGAACGTGGCGTCCGTCGCGCCGCCTGCGCGCCCGAGGCGGGTCATCTCCGCCAGGCCGCGCGTGATGAGGGCCGCCTTGGCGTTGTCGCCGAACCCCAGGCCGTCCGACATTCCCGCCGCCAGGGCGATGACGTTCTTGGCCGCGCCGCAGAGCTCGACGCCCAGGAGGTCGTCGTTCACGTACACGCGGAACGCCGGTCCCGACACCACCTGCTGCACGCGCGCCGCCAGGGCGGGGTGGCCGCTCACCACCGCGGCCGCGGGCTGCCCCTGGGCGACCTCCTCGGCGTGGTTGGGCCCCGAGAGCACGGCGAAGGGCACTCCCGGGGCGGCACCGGTCCAGACATCCGACAGCACGCGGCCGGTGCCGGGCTCGAGCCCCTTCGTGAGCGACAGCACGCCGGCTCCAGCGGGGATGCGCGGCCCGAGGGCGGCGGCCTCGGCGGCCACCGCGCGGCTGGGCAGGGCAATGACCAGCATCGACGCACCCTCGAGGGCCGCCGGGTCGGCCACATGGGTGACCAGCACCTCATCGGGCAGCGCGACATCGCCGAGGTGTATGCGATCGTGGCGCGTCTCGCGCAGCGCCATGGCCTGCTCGGCCGAATGGCAGGCCAGCGCCACCCGCGCGCCCGCCTCGGCGACGACGCGCGCGAAGGTGCATCCCCAGGCTCCCGCGCCGATCACCACCACGTCGCTCACCGGCGGCTCCTCACCTCGATGTCCACTGGCACGCCCGCCAGGTCGAAGCGGTCGCGCAGGCGGTTCTCGAGCCAGAAACCGTAGTCGCGGGTCATGAGCGTGCGGTCGTTGACCTCGAGACGGAAGACCGGCGGGGCCACCCCGGTCTGCACGAGGAACCTCATCGAGAGGCGCCGCTTGCCCTTGCGCGGGCCGGGGCGCTCCTCGGCCAGCTCGCGCAGCGCCTCGTTGAGCTCGTGCGTGGACAGCCGCGTACAGCTCTTCTCATAGAGCTTCATGGCCTGCGGGATGATGCGGTCGATGCCCTCCCCCGTGACGGCCGAGCACGCCGCGATGGGCGGGTGCTGCCGGCTCTTGCGCCGCACGCGGCCGGCGAGGTCGGTGAGGTCGGGCTGCGCGAGGTCCCACTTGTTGAGCACCAGCAGGCTGGCGCAGTGGTTCTGGGCCGCCTGGTCGCAGGCGGCGAGGTCGGCCTCGGTGATGCCCTCGGTGGCGTCGGCCACCACGATCGCCACGTCAGAGCGCTCGGCCGACTCCAGCGCGCGCTGCTGGCTGTACACCTCCACCCGCTCGCGCATGCGCCCGCGACGCCTCAGGCCCGCGGTGTCGATGAGCACGATCTCCTGGCCGTCCCACTCGATGATGGTGTCCACCGGGTCGCGCGTGGTGCCCGGGAGGTCCTGCACGATCATGCGATCCTCGCCCAGCAGGGCATTGAGGATCGAGCTCTTGCCCACATTCGGGCGACCCATGATGCAGAAGGCCGGCAGGCGCGCGATCGATTCGTCGGGCGGATCCACCTCGGGCAGGCTCTCCACGAGCAGGTCGAGGAAGTCGCCGATGTTGCGCCCGTGCAGCGCCGACACCGTCACCACCTCGCCGAGGCCCAATCCCCAGAGGTCCTGCGCACGCATCTCGGCGTCGGCGTTGTCGCACTTGTTGGCCACCACGATCACCGGGCGGTGCGACCTGCGCAGGCGCTCGGCCACCTCGAGGTCGCCGGGCGTGGCCCCCACGGCGGCATCCACCACGAACAGGATGAGGTCCGACTCGTCGATGGCCCTGATCGCCTGCGCCGAGATATCCCGGGCCATGGTGGACTCATCGGCCTCGTCGATGCCCCCGGTGTCGAGCACCTGGAAGTGCACGCCGTTCCACTCGGCCCCGCCCTGGCGACGGTCGCGCGTGGCGCCGGGCTTGGAGTCGACCACCGCCTCGCGGCGGCCCGTGAGCCGGTTGAACAGCGTGGACTTGCCCACGTTCGGGTAGCCCACCACGGCCACCACCGGCTGGCCGAGGGCCACCGTGCTGCCGCGCGGGGCGTGCCGCTCGCGCCCCAGCGGGCGATCGGGCATGCCGGGGCGCGATGCCCTCGGGGTGCGGCCGGGCTGTGCGCCGTCGCCGGGGCCATCGCTCATTCGTCGTCCATCGTCGCGAGGATGGTCGGGGGGTCCTGCACCGGCCCGCCGATCTCCGGGAGCAGCTCGGCGATGGCGGCCATCATGCGCAGTGCGAGCTCCCCGGCGCGCTGGCCCCGCGATCCCTCGAGGCCCCCCTTCGACACCGGCGGGCCGAAGATGACCCGCGAGGGGCCGTGCTTCTCCTGGATTCCCCAGATGGCCGCGGGGATGACCGTGACGCCATCGGGCAGGCCCAGCGACGCGGCGCCCGGGTAGGGGTTGCGCAGCCGCTGGTCGCGCGAGCGAGTGCCCTCGGGGAACACGATCACGCACTCGCCGCGCGCGAGCAGGCCCTTGGCAATGCGCACGGCGGTGCGATCGGCCTCGCCCCTGCGGATGGGGAACGCCCCGAGGGTGCCGATGAGCGCCCGCTGGATGCGGTTCTCGAACAGATCGGACTTCGCCATGTAGAACGCCCGGCGCGGGATGGCCGACCAGCCGACCAGGAACGGGTCGTTGTTGGTCATGTGGTTCGACACGATGAGGATGCCGCCGGTGCGCGGGATGTTGTGCTTGCCGCGAACCTTCCTGGCCCGGTACCGGGTGCGGAAGTAGACCGACAGGATGTTGCGGCCGATCCACCACCACCAGGCGGTGATGCGCACGTCGTCGGCCGACTGCGGGGTGGCCAGGCGGTCGTAGGCGGGCTCGGGCCCGGCATCGACGGCGGGCGTGGGTGCGTCGCTCATGCGGCCACCTCGCGGGCCATCGATGCGATGCGCGTCACCACCTCGTCGATGCGGATGCCGGTGGTGTCCACCACCACGGCGCCGTCGGCCACCACGAGGGGGCTGGCCGCGCGCGAGGAGTCGGCATGGTCGCGGCGCTCGACGTCGTCACGGATCACGCGCAGGTCCACCCGCTCGCCGCGTGCCGCGAGTTCGGCATGGCGACGTCGCGCGCGCTCGTCCACCGACGCCGTGAGGAACACCTTCACCTCGGCCTCGGGAAACACCACGCTGCCGATGTCGCGGCCGTCGCACACCCAGTCGCCATGCTCCATGATCTGCCGCTGGCGGGCCACCAACGCGCTTCGCACCTCAGGATGCGCGGCCACCTCGGACACCGCGGCGGTCACGTCGGCCTCGCGGATGGCCATGGTCACGTCATCGCCGCGCATCATCACCCGCGCGCCACCCGGGCCGCCCTCGAGCGACACCGGGTGCGTGCGGGCCAGCTCGGCCAGCTCCGGGCCATCATCAATGGCCACGCCATCGCGCAGCGCCACCAGCGTGAGCGCGCGGTACATCGCGCCGGTGTCGAGATAGCCCACGCCCAGGGCGCCGGCGACCGCCCGGGCCACGGTGCTCTTGCCCGCTCCCGCGGGGCCGTCGATGGCCACGATCACGCGGCCACCGCGCCCAGCGCGAGCATGTCGTCGGTGAAGCCCGGGTACGACACCGCCGCGGCCTCCATGCCGTGCACGGTCACTCCCCCGTCGCTCACCAGGCCGGCAAGCGCACCCATCATCGCGAGGCGATGATCCCCGTGCGAGTGCACCTCGCCGCCGGGAATGGACATCTGCCCGCGCACCACGAAGCCGTCCTCGCGCTCATCGGCATTCGCCCCCACGGCGCGCAGCAACTCGACCACGGTGGCGATGCGGTCGCTCTCCTTCACGCGCAGCTCCCGGGCGCCGCCCACCACCGTGGTGCCGGCGGCCAGGGCGCCCAGCAGCCCCACCAGCGGCACCTCGTCCACCATCGCCGGCACCTCATCGGCGGTCACCTCGGTGGCGTGCAGCACGCCCGCACGGCGCACCAGCACGTCGCCGCAGGGCTCGCCCGCCACGCCGGGGCCCGGCTCCACCGTGACATCCGCGCCCATGCGCCGCAGCACGCCCAGCAGGCCGGTGCGGCCGGGGTTGAGGTTGACCCCCGTCACGCGCACTGCCGGGTCGCCGCGCAGCACGCCAGCCACGATCGCGAAGGCGGCTGATGAGAAGTCGCCCGGCACCTTCATGTCAGGGAGGGCCAGGCCGGCCACGGGGCCGCTCACCCCCACCATGCCGTCGCGCTCGAGCACCTGCACGCCCGATGCCCGCAGCATGCGCTCGGTGTGATCGCGCGACGGCACCGGCTCGCGCACCCAGGTCTCGCCCTCGGCGTTGAGGCCCGCGAGCAGCACGCAGCTCTTCACCTGCGCGCTGGCCATGGGGAGCTCGTGCACCATTCCGTGCAGCGGCAGGCCGGGGCGCACGGCCACGGGCGGCGTGCCGGCCTCGCTGGGCGTGACGGCGGCGCCCATGGCCACGAGGGGATCGGCCACCCGGCGCATAGGGCGGTTGCGCAGGGACTCGTCGCCATCGAGCACCGTCACCTCGCCGGGCGCCTGGCCTACGATGATTCCCGCGGCGAAGCGCATGAGCGTGCCCGCATTGCCGCAGTCGATGACCCGCGGGGGGTTAAGGCCGCGCACGCCGCGGCCGGTGATGACCACCCGGCCCGATGCGAGGTCGCCCTCCACGCCGGCGCCCATCGCACGCACGGCATCGAGGGTGGCGCGGGTGTCCTCGGAGTCGAGGGGGTCGTCCACCGCCACGGGACGGTCGGACATCGCGCCCAGCAGCAAGGCCCGATGGGTGAGCGACTTGTCCGGGGGCACGGCGATCGCGCCCGCGACGGCGGTGGCCGGGCGGAAGGTGAGGCTGGTCATCCGGGCCAATCCTAGGGGTCCGGGGAGGGCGCTACCCTCGCGTGCCCGTGAGCGCCATGCCGCAACTTCCCGTTGACCCGGTAGCCGACCTGGCCATGGTGGTCGCGCGGGCCGAGGCCGCCGGCGCGCTGGTTGCCGACGATGCCCCGACGGCCGACCGGCTGCTGGATGCCCTGCGCGACGACTGGCGCGACATGCAGGGCGAGGTCCGGGCCTCGCTCGGGCGCATCGCCGCGCCCCTGCGCGGCCGGCGCGATGCGCTCGATGCCCCCATGGCGCCGCGGCCGGGAACCCCGCGTCCGCTTCGCGACGTGCTCGACCAGATGGGGGTCACGTCGCTGCGCCCCGGCCAGGACCGGCCCATCCTCGCCGCGCTCGCCGGCGCGGACAGCCTGGTGGTGATGCCCACCGGATCGGGCAAGTCGCTGTGCTTCCAGGCCCCGGCGTTCGCCTCGGGGGGCCTGACGGTGGTGGTGAGCCCGCTCATCGCGCTCATCCAGGACCAGCACGACCGCCTCGCCGCAGCCGGGCTGCCGGTGGCCATGGTGACCAGCCTGCAGTCGGGCCGCGAGATGCGCGATGCCATCACGCGCATCGAGCGCGGCGAGGTGCGCCTGGTGCTGTGCGCGCCCGAGCGCTTCGCGCACGAGGCATTCACGCGGGCCGTGCAGGCCAACCCGGTTGACCTGCTGGCGATTGACGAGGCCCACTGCGTGTCGGAGTGGGGCCACGACTTCCGCCCCGAGTACCTGCAGCTCGCCAGGCTGCGCGAGGTGCTGGCGCCCCGTGCGGTGATGGCCCTCACGGCCACCGCCACCCCCGCGGTGTCGGACGAGATCACCGCCCGCCTGGGGTTGCGCGACCCGGTGACCGTGCGCACGGGGTTCGACCGGCCCAACCTGGCCTTTGACGTGGTGAGGCTTGACGGCAAGGGGGCGGTGGCGCGCAAGTGGGCCATGCTCGAGGCCGGCCTCGCGGCGCCCGAGGGCACCCCGGCCATCGTGTATTGCGGCACCCGCAAGGCCACCGAGGAGGTCGCCGACGGCCTGAAGGCGCGCGGCTTCCGCGCGGTCGGCTACCACGCCGGCATGGACGACGCCGGGCGCATGGCCGCCCAGGACGCCTTCATGTCGGGCGAGGCGGATGTCATCGCCGCCACCAACGCGTTCGGCATGGGCATCGACCGCTCCGACGTGCGCGGGGTGTGGCACTGGTCGATCCCCACCTCGCTCGAGGGCTATTACCAGGAGGCCGGCCGCGGGGGGCGCGACGGCCTGCCCGGGCGCGCGGTGCTCCTGGCCATGCGCGCCGACCTCGGCCGCCTCATCCGGTTCGCCAACCAGCACGACGGACCCGACGGCGGGCGCGTGGCGCGCGACCGCGCCTGGACGGCCTACCGCGCCATCAACGCCTACATCGAGTCACCCACGTGCCGCCGCCAGGTGATACTCGACCACTTCGGCGACGCCGCGCCGGCTGCCCCGGCGGCACGGTGCTGCGATGTGTGCGACCCCCCGGCCGATCTTCAGGCCGCCGCGGCGCCCGGAACCGGAGCGCGAAACGTCCGCGCAGGAGGCGGAGCGGGGAGCGACCAAGGTGGCGGTGGCCGGTCTATTCGCCTTCGGCGAGATGATCGGGCGCCCGATACGCAAGCCGAGGTCGCGGTCGTCGAGATGGCCCCCGAGGACGAGGCGCTGTTCGAGCAGCTGCGCGAATGGCGCCGGGAGCGGGCAGACGGCAAGCCGGCCTACACGGTGTGCGCCGACGCGGCGCTGCGCACCATCGCGGTGAGCAGGCCGGCCGACGGGGCGGCGCTGCTCGCCGTGAAGGGCGTGGGCCCGGCGTTCATGGAGCGCCACGCGGCGAGCCTGTTCGACGTGCTGCAGCAGGCGGCGTGAGCGCGTTCGAGGTCGCGGGCGACGGCGTGAGCCTGCGCGGTGACGACGAGGGCGAGGGGCCGGCGATCCTCATGCTGCACGGGCTCTCGGCCACGCGGCGCTACGTGGTGCATGGGTCAACGGCGCTCGAGCGCGACGGCTACCGGGTGATCACCTACGACGCACGGGGGCACGGGGAGTCGTCCCCCGCCCCCGCGCCCGACGACTACCGGTACGCGCAGCTGGCCGACGACGCCCTGCGGGTGCTCGACGACCGCGGCGTGGCGCAGGCGGCGCTGGTGGGGATGTCAATGGGCGCGGCCGTGGCCGCCGCCGTGGCGCTGGGGCACCCGGATCGCGTGATGGCGCTGGTGGCCGTCACCCCGGCGCACCTCGGGGTGCCCACACGCGAGCCGGCCCGGTGGGATCGCCTGGCGGCGGGCCTGGAGGACAGCGGCCCCGACGGCTTCGTGCAGGCCTACGGCGACCCGGGGGTAGACCCTTCGAGCCTCGAGCTCATCCGCACCGTCATGCGCCAGCGCATGGCGCGCCACGCCCACCCCGATGCCGTGGCGGCCGCGCTGCGCTGCACTCCGCGCGGCGCGGCGTTCGACGGCGAGCAGGCGCTTGCCGCGATCACCTGCCCCACGCTGGTGCTGGGAAGCCGCGACCGCCTCGACCCCGAGCACCCACTGCGCACCGCCGAGACGTGGGCCGGGATCATCCCCGGCGCCGAGCTGGTGGTGGAGGACGATTCCGAGAGCCCGCTCGCGTGGCGCGGCGGCACCCTCAGCCGCGTGATCGCGGGCTTCCTCGCCGGGGCCGGCGTGACCCCCCGCGCCACGCGCTGAACGACGCCACGCTGCCGCCACCGGGACGGCGCAGCCAGGGCCAGGGGTGCACGATCACCGGATCGATGGCACGGGCGCGCGACCGCCAGCCCGACACCGGCGTGAACGTGGCGGCCACGGCGCGACCGGCCAGCACCTGCGCGGGATCGCCCCGGTGCACCGCCACCGGCCTGCGCGTGGCCAGGTCGGACAGGCACTCGGCGATGAAGATCAGTCGCTTGGGCGCGGGTCGCAGCCGCCCGAGGTAGCCCTCGTCGAACACGAACACCGCGGGAATCCCGGGGTGCGCCGCGAGCGCCGGGTCGTCATCGCCCAGCGACTCGGCGGTGATCCACACGGCCTCCGGCGCGCCGTGGCTCTCGGGCGCGGACGGGCCCGCGGTGGCGCCGGGGTCGGGGTCTGACCTCAGGCGGGGGTCGGGGTCGACGCGCACCGGAAGGTCGTCGGCCGGCCAGCGCTCGATGGGGCACCCCGTGCGCAGGGCGCAGCCGTCGCAGGTGCCCGGCGCGCGCCGCTCCACCTGCCCGCGCGCGAACCCGTACCTCTTGCCCGTGGCCATGCCGGCCGTCCACTGCCAGCCGAGGGCATTGGCCGCGCGCGATCCGTCGAGCAGTCGGCGGCGCATCCAGAGCTCACCGGATTCCCACGGCGCGCCGTGGCGGACCGCCCAATGCGATGCCAGCCACATGCGGGCCTGGTTGACCATCCAGCCGTCGTCCTCGAGCTCGCCCACCACCATGTCGATGCACGCCATGCGCCGGTCGATCACCTGGTCGGGCGACGACCCGCGGTCGGGCGCCTGCAGTGCCCGCAGCGGGCGGCCGATGCCGGAACCCAGCCGCGCGTAAAGGTGCCGCGCGTACTCCTGCCACATCAGCTCATCCCGGAACTTCTCGACGTCGCGCGCGGGGCCGCCGTCAACGTGCTTCCAGGCGCGCGGCAGGGTGATGAGACCATGGCGTATCCACGGCGACAGGCCCGACGCCCCACGGGCCTGCGGCGGCCACACCTCGTTGCGCTGCGCCGCGTACCCGCGCACGTCGAACCCATCGAGCGCGGCGTCGGCCGCCGACTGCCCGCCGCGAAAGCGCCCCGACGGCCCGTCGGGCCCCGAGGTGAGGTCGGCCAGGTGCTCGCGCACCCAGGTATCCTCGTCGCCCGCGGGCGGCACGGGCAGCAGGGTCATGGAATCGGCAGCGCCCGCTCGAACACGATGCGGTCCTCGCCCGGCCCGAGGTGGCCGACCTCAAGGGGCCCCTCGAACCCCAGCGCGCGATGGAACGCGACGGACCCCTCGCGCTGCGGCGCGGCCAGGGCGCGCATGCGCGTGCAGCCCCGCCCGGCGGCGCGATGCCCGAACTCGCGATACAGCGCGGCCCCCACCCCCTGCCCCCTCAGCGCCGGGTCAACCGCGTGCAGGTGCACGTAGGCCAGGTGGGGCTCCGACGCGCTGATGAGGCCCAGAAGGAACCCCGCAGGCGCGCCATCGTCACGGGCGATCCATATCCCGTGCGGCCCCAGCTGGTCGAAGAACAGCCGATGCAGCGTGAGCCCCACCGGGTGGCCGAACCACTCATCGGCCACCGCGCGCGCCGCGTCGAAGTCGGCGGCACTCAGCGGGCGCGGGGGCGCCAAGGCGTCCACGTGCCCTCAGGCCATCTCGGCGATGCCCACCGGGCACGACACCCCGGTGCCGCCCAGCCCGCAGTATCCGTTGGGGTTCTTGGCCAGGTACTGCTGGTGGTAGCCCTCGGCGTAGTAGAAGGGCCCGGCCGGGGCGATCTCGGTGGTGATGCGCCCGGCACCGGCGGCGTCGAGCGCCCCCTGGAACATCGCGCGCGATGACTCGGCCACCTGCAGCTGGCGGTCGTCCATGGCGAAGATTGCCGAGCGGTACTGCGTGCCCACGTCGTTGCCCTGGCGAAACCCCTGCGTGGGGTCGTGACCCTCCCAGAAGGTGCGGAGCATCTCGCCGTACGAGGTGACCGCGGGATCGAACACCGCGAGCACCACCTCGGTGTGTCCCGTGCGCCCCGTGCAGACCTCCTCATACAGCGGGTTGCGCGTGAAGCCCCCGGCGTAGCCGACGGCGGTCGTCCACACGCCGGGCAACTGCCAGAACATGCGCTCGGCGCCCCAGAAGCAGCCCATCCCCATCACCACCTGCTCGTAGCCGTCGGGGAAGGGCGGCAGCAGCGGGTTGCCCAGCACCTCGTGCTCTGCCGGCACCCGGATGGTCTCGGTGCGCCCGGGAAGGGCGTCGTCCTCCGTCACCATCACCGGGTTGCCCAGTCCGAACATGCCCATCGCGCCTCCCGTGTCCCGTTGGACCTCGGGTGGAAGGTTAGGCCCTCACGGGCCGGGCTCACGCCCCTTCGGTGACCCGGAATCCCTGGTCGGCGATGAGCGCGGCGGCCCTGCGCGCGGCGTCGTCGCCCGCCACGTCGAGCTCGAGAATGCCCGATGGCTCATCCGCACGCGCCGGGCTCAGGTGCAGGTCCTCGATGTTGATGTGCGCGTGCCCCAGCACCGTCGCGACCTCGCTGAGCACCCCCGGGCGGTTGGGCACCTCCACGGTGATCCTCACCACCTCGCCCACCACGGCGTCATCGGCGCGCATCAGCCGCTCGCGGCCCTCGGCGGCCGACTGGAAGAACCCCTCGAGCCACGCGCGGTCGCCGCGCTCAAGCGCGGCCTCCACCTCGGCCAGCTCGGCCCGGTGGTTGCGCGTGGCGTCGAGCACCGCCGCGCGGTTGCTGAGCAGGATGTCCGCCCACAGCGTGGGGCTCGACCCGGCGACGCGGGTGAGGTCGCGGAACGACGGTCCCGCCGACCCCAGGGCCTCGCGCCCCTGCGGTGCCGTGACGGCCGCCTGCCGCATGAGCCCCGATGCCATCACGTGCGGCAGGTGCGACACCAGGGCCATGAGGTGGTCGTGCACCTGCACGTCCACGGCCACCGGCACGGCTCCCACCGACGCCACCATGCCGTGCACCCGCTCGAGCAGGTCGGGCCGTGTCTCGGCGGTGGGCGTGAGGAACCACGTGGCACCCACGAAGAGGTCATCGCGGGCGTTGGCGACGCCCGAGAGCTCTCCTCCTGCCACCGGGTGCCCGCCGCAGAAGCGCTCGCGCTCCACGGGCGTGAGGGCGTCGAGCACCTCGCTCTTCGCCGACCCGACATCGGTGACCACGGTTCCCGCATCGGTGACGGCGAGCACCTCGCTCACCACGGCGGAGATGTCCCCGACGGGAGCGCATACCACCACCATCTCGGCACCCTCCGCGGCGACCGCGATATCCGGGGCGGCGTCCGTGATGGCACCCCGCTCGAGGGCGCCCTTGAGCGCCCCGTCAGCGGGGTCGAACCCGCGCACCACGGCCACGCCCGCATCGCGCAGGGCCAGGCCCAGCGAGCCCCCGATCAGACCCACCCCGATGAGGGCGACCGGGCCGCCCAGCCCGGCCGTGGCCACTAGACCCCGGCGGGCACGGGCTCGCCGCCCGCCATCACCAGCCCCATCAGGTCGACGACGCGCTTGACGTCGGCCACCCATGCGGCGAAGGAGTCGGCGTAGAGCGCCTGCGGGCCGTCGCACAGGGCGTGCTCGGGCGCGGGGTGCACCTCGACGATCAGGCCGTCGGCACCGGCCGCGACGGCCGCGCGGGCCATGGGCAGGATGAAGTCGCGGCGACCCGTGGCGTGCGAGGGGTCGACGATCACGGGAAGCGCCGAGAGGTTCTTGGCCACCGGAACGGCCGAGAGGTCGAGCGTGGACCGCGTGGCGGTCTCGAACGTGCGGATGCCGCGCTCGCACAGCAGGATGCGCTCGTTGCCCTCCTTGGCGATGTACTCGGCCGAGAGCAGCCACTCCTCGATGGTGTTGGCCAGCCCGCGCTTGAGCAGCACGGCCTTGTCGGTGCGCCCGACCTCGCGCATGAGGTCGAAGTTCTGCATGTTGCGGGCGCCGAGCTGGATGACGTCAGCCACCTCGAGCACGTCGTCGAGCTGGCGGATGTCCATGAGCTCGGTGACGATGGGCAGGCCGGTCTCCTCGCGCGCCGTGGCGAGGATCTCCAGCGCGGGCTTGCCCAGGCCCTGGAAGGTGTAGGGCGAGGTGCGCGGCTTATAGGCGCCGCCGCGCAGCATGGCCGCGCCGGCGGCCTTCACCACGCGGGCGGTCTCGAGCGTCTGCTCGCGGGTCTCCACGGTGCACGGGCCGGCGATCAGCCCGAACGAGCCGCCGCCCACCTTCACGCCGTCCACCACCACGGGAAGGTCGCCGTGGCGGAACTCGCGTGACACCAGCTTGTACGGCTTGAGGATCGGCACCACGCGCTCCACCCCGTCCTGGCCAGCCAGGTCGAGCTGGGCGATCATCTCGCGGTCGTCACCGATCGCGCCGATGACGGTGACGAACTCGCCGCGCGACACGTGGGCCTCTGCCCCTGCGGCGATCACGCGGTCGACGACGGACTGGATCTGCCCGTCGCTCGCCCCTTCCTTCATCACGATCATCATGGCTGCGGTCGTTCCTCGGTGGTGGTTCTGTTTGGTGGGAAGTGCCTTACGCGGCGGGCGCGGTGATGCCTGCCGCCGCGCCCAGCGCCGACAGGAATGCGTCGTTCTCGGATGGCGCCCCGATGGTCACCCGCAAGGTGCCGGGGCACCCGAGCGCGGAGCCGTTTCGGACGATGACCCCCTGCCTCAGGAGGCCCTCGTGCAGGACGCGGGCATCGGAGCCCGGGTCAGGCGGCTCCATGAGGATAAAGTTGCCGTGGCTCGGGGTAAAGGGCACCCCCATTTCGGTGAGCGCCGCCGACACCCGGTCGCGCTCGGAAATCGCCTCGTCTACGCGGGCCTGGATGGCCGCCGGGTGCCCCAGGCTCTCCAGCGCGGCCACCTGCGCCAACTGGTTGGTGTTGAACGGCTGGCGCACGGCGTCGAGGGCCTCGGTCCACGACGCGGATCCGATTCCGTAGCCCACGCGCAGGCCGCACAGGCCGTATGCCTTGCTGAACGTGCGCGTGACCAGCAGGTTCGGCCGGGTGCGGGCCAGCACCGACACCCGGCCGCGATCGGGCGCGGCCACGAAGTCGTAGTAGGCCTCGTCCACGAGCACGGCGAGGTCGTGGGGCACGAGATCCACGAATCGCTCGATCTCATCGGCCGACCGGTACACGCCCGTCGGGTTGTTGGGGTTGCAGATGATCACCAGGCGCGTGCGCTCGTCCACGGCGGCCGCCATGGCATCGAGGTCGTGTCCGCCGTCGGGCGCCAGCGGCACGGCAATGGCCTCGGCGCCGGCCTCTGCGGCCAGGTGCGGGTACATGGCGAACGACGGCGTGGCGTGGATGATGGTGGTGCCCGGGTCGAGCAGCGCGGTGCCCGCGTGCACGATGAGCTCGCATGAGCCATTGCCGATGGACACCTGCGCCAGGTCCACGGCGTGGCGGTCGGCGATTGCCGCGCGAAGGGCGCGCGCGGCGCCGTCGGGGTAGCGGTTGAGCCCCTGCAGGCCCTCGTCGATGACGGCCATCACCTCGGGCAGCGGCGGGAACGGGCTCTCGTTGGATGCCAGCTTCACCACCGACTCCAGGCCATACCGTTCCATCACCTCGGCCATGGTGAGGCCGGGCTCGTAGTGCGGAATGCCCTCGATGCGCGTGGACGTGCGGATGCCCATCGCGCGGCATCATCGCACGCACGCGCGAAATCGCGGACAGGGGCCGCCGGGGGCGCCGGTAATCTTGGCCGGGTGCCAGCACTCGACGCGAGCGCGGCCCTTACGCAAGAGGTGCAGATCGACCTCTTCCAGGGGCCCTTTGACCTGCTCCTCACCCTGCTGCTCAGGGATGAGGTCGACATGCTCGAGCTCCCCCTGGCGCACCTCATCGAGGAGTCGGTAACCCCCTCGCACGAGGAGCGCTGGGACATCGACGCCGCGAGCCAGCTTCTGCTGCTGCTGGCCGCCATCGCGGACCTCAAGGGTCGGCGCGTGCTGGGCGAGGACGGCGAGGACGAGCCCGATGTGGATGCCCTTGCCATGCGCGAGGCGCTGGAGGCCCGGCTGGTGGCATACGCGCCCTTCCAGCGGGCTGCGCTATGGCTGGCCGAGCGGCTTCGCGCCGCGCAGGGCCCGCGCTACCGGCGGGTGCCGCCCGGCACCGCGGCTGCCGTGCCCGTGCGCGACGACCCGGCCCGGCTTCGCGCCGCGATGGACACGATGGTGGAGGCGCCGCCCGCGCCGTCGCTCGAGCACATGGGCGTGCAGCGGCGCCCCCTGCCTGAGCTCCTCGGTCGGCTGCGGGAGTCGATCGCCCGGCTGCGCGAGGTGTCGTTCGAGCAGGTGGTGTCCGACTGCGACAGGCTCGAGGAGGCCCTCACGCTGCTGGCGGCGCTCGAGCTGGTGCGCCGCGGCGAGGCCGAACTTCGCCAGGACGTCCCGTTCGGCGACATCCTCATCACCGGCACCCGCGCATGACCGGCCTGGCGCGCACCGTGGAGGCGCTGCTGTTCATCGCGCCCGAGCCGCTGGAGATGGGCACCATCGAGGACATCACCGGCGAGCCGGCGAGCGAGATCACCCTGGCCCTGGGTGAGATACGCGAGCGGCACGCCGACGACACGGGGCTCGAGCTGGCAGAGATCGCCGGGGGCTGGGCGCTCCGCACCCGCGCCGACCTTGCCCCCGCCTGCGACCGCCTGCGCGCCCGCCCGCGCGAGGACCGGCTCTCCCCCGCCGCAATGGAGACCCTCGCGGTGGTGGCGTACCTCGAGCCGGTCACCCGCCGCGAGATCGGGCGCCTTCGCGGAGTGGATGTGGACAGCACCGTAAGCAGCCTGCTCGACCGCGGGCTCATCGAGGAGCTCGAGACATCGGGCGCGGGCCCGGCCACCTTCCGCACCACCACGCTGTTCCTCGAGCGCTTCGGGCTGGCCCGGCGGGGCGACCTGCCGAGCCTGGAGCGCTTCGAGCTCACGGGGCCCGAGGCCCAGGCGCTTCGCGCCCGCCTGCAGCAGGCCGAACTCATCGCGGAGGCCGAGACCGGCGATGGCTGACATGCGGGTGCATCGCGCCCTGGCACAGGCCGGGGTCGCGAGCCGCCGCGCCGCCGAGAAGCTGGTCGCCGAGGGGCGGGTAACCGTGAACGGCGCCGTGGCCACGGTGGGCCAGGTGGTGGGCGACCGCGACGTGGTGGCCGTGGACGGCGCGCCGATCACCCCCGAGCCGCTGAGCACCTACATGCTCAACAAGGCGCTCGGCGTGGTGTCCACGGCGTCCGACCCGCAGGGCCGCCCCACGGTGCTCGACGGCCTGCCCGACGACGTGCGCCTCTACCCCATCGGCCGGCTCGACATCAACACCAGCGGCCTCTTGCTCATCACCAACGACGGCGACCTGGCCCATCGGCTCATGCACCCGCGCTCGAAGGTGCCGAAGGAATACGAGGCACTGGTGGAGGGACGGGTATCGTCCGCGTCCGTGCGACTGCTCCGCGACGGAATCGAACTCGACGACGGCCCTACCCAGCCGGCGAAGGTGGAGGTGATCGACCGCGACGCCAAGGGCGGCACGTGGCTGCGCATCGAGATCACCGAGGGCCGCAACCGGCAGGTGCGCCGCATGTGCGAGGCCGTGGGCCACCCCGTGCGGCGCCTGGTGCGTACCCGCTACGGAGGCCTGGGGCTGGGGCGCCTGCGCCGGGGCGAGCACCGCATGCTCTCGTCGGCCGAGATCGCCCGGCTGCAGGCACAGGTGGGGATGGCCAGGTGAGCGAGCGCATCCGCGCGATACGCGGCGCCATCACCGTGACCGAGGACACCCCCGACGAGGTGGTGTCGGCCACGCGTCTGATGCTCGAGGACATCATCGCCCGCAACGATCTGTTGCCCGACGACATGGTGTCGCTCATCTTCACCGCCACCGGCGATGTGACCAGCCAGTTCCCCGCCGTGGCTGCCCGCGAGATGGGCCTGCTGGGGGTGCCGCTGCTCTGCGCCACCGAGATTCCCGTACCCGGCTCGCTGCCCATGTGCGTGCGCGTGATGCTGCATGCCTATATGCCCGTGGATGCTGAGGTTTCGCACAGCTACCTGCGCGAGGCCGTGCGGCTGCGCGACGACCTGGTGGACGGCGGCGACGCGGGTGGCAGCGCGAACTTGTAAAGCGTGTGTTGGGATACGGCACCCCCGTTCCGCCTTACCCCGTATGGATGCCTAACCTCCCCGTGGCCCTTCCTCTCACCCTCGAGGTCGTCTCATGAATCGCTTTGCAAAGCCGTTCGCAGTCGGCGCCGCGGGACTCGCGGGCGCCGTTGCAATCGGCGTCGGCTCCGCCGGCGCGCAGCCCATGCCGCCGCCTTGTTTACCCAACCAGTATCCCACCCAGGCCCAGCCATGCATGCCCGCCGGCTTCACGCCGCCCACGCCGCCCTCGGGGGCCCCGCAGCCGGGCGGAACCGGCGGTAACGGTGGCGCCATGCCTCCGGGCATGCCGATGCCAGGAGGAGGACCCGCAGGCCCCGGCGGCAACAGTGGAGCCGGGGGCATGATGCTTCCGCCGCTCGCCGCCTGCGCGCCCGGCCAGATTCCGACGGCGGCCGCTCCCTGCAAGTTCGACAGCACAGGCATGGCGGAGTGCGGCCCCGGGGGCCCGCCCAAGCTGGGCATTGACGGGTCGCTTCCGCCGGGCGCCGTGCCCTGCAAGCCCAAGGGCTTGGGCCCGCAGCTCGACATGGCACCGCCCAAGGAGGCCACGGCGAAGCTCATGACGCTCGACGTGGAGGTCGATGGCTCGGGTGAGACCCCGGGCACCTTCGACGTCACCCTCGTGGCGATCAAGAAGGGCATCGGCAAGGCCGCTCGCGCCCAGATGCAGGAGGCACTCGAGGGCGAGTCGTTCATCATCGACGCCACCAAGGCCAAGTGCTTCGCCGACAAGAAGTCGGACCCCGACGCCGTGGCCGACAAGGTGTCGTGCAAGGTGCTGAGCAAGGAGACCGACGACTCGGCCAGCACTCTGCGCGCCACCGTGGTGACGCGCATGAAGTTCGACGAGGCCACGCGCCAGCCGAGCTTCAAGGCGACCAAGTTCGTGATCCGCGGCAAGAGCAAGATCTAGGCGCGCACACCGCCCGGAGCCGCAGCATCGGGCCCGGCGTCAGTCCTCGTCAGAGGGCCGGCGCCGGGCCTTCTTCTTGCCCGCAAGCCGCTCGCGCTCGCGCCGCTGGCGTGCGCGGGCGCTGGCGCCGGGGCGCGTGGGCACGCGGCGGGGGTCCTCGGCCAGGGCCTCCACGATGAGCTCCACCATGCGGTCCACCGCCAGGGCGCGATTGCGCGCCTGATGGCGCTCGCGGCGGGCGCTCACGCGAAGCTCATCGGCCGAGGTGACGCGCGTGGAAAGCCGTGCGCGAATGAGATCGCGCCCGCGTGAGCCCACCGGGATGCGCCCGATGGGCATGCGCACTTCCACTCGCGTGGACACCGCATTGACGTTCTGCCCGCCGGGGCCGCCGGACCGCGAGAACGTGACGCGCGCATGGCGCTCCACTGCCTCGCGAATACGGGGCTCGGAGGCCCGCCCGCTCACGCGCCCGCCCCGGTGCCCCCCGGGGACGCATCCGCGCCGGTCACCCGGCGCGCCCGCTGCGCGTCCTCGGCTTCGCGGCGCAGGGCATCCTCCGCCCCACGGCGCAGGGCGTCCTTGGCGGCCTTGCCCACGAGGGGAATGCCGGGCGCACCCGTGGGCGGGTCCTGGTACGGACCACCCACCAGCGGCACCATGCACGAAAGGTGCCACATGATGCGCTCCACGGCGCGGCGGTTGCGTCCCGCACGCGGCGACTCGCGGATGTCGTCCATGGGTATCGCCGGGCCGAACCGGATGCGCACCGGGCCCTTGAGCATCTGGGAGTCCCAGATGGCGGCGGGGATCACCTGCACGTCAGGCCGGGTGGCGAAGTAGCCCGCGCCTGGGAAACCGGGGCTCATGCGACCGGTGCGCGTGACGCCCCCCTCGGGGAAGATGAGCAGGGCCTCGCCACGGGCCAGCAGGTCGCGGCCCATGCGCACGGCCCAGACGTCGGGCGACTGGCGCTTCACCGGGAACCCACCGATGCGCGAGAGCCAGGCCTCGAGCAGGCGGGGGCCGAAGAGCTCCTCCTTGCCCATGGTCCACACGGGACGGGGAAGCGCGGCCACGGCCACGAGCAGCGGATCGATGAACGCCACGTGGTTGCTCACGATGAGCGTCGGCCCGGCCTGTGGCAGGTGCTCCGCGCCTGCCACCCTCATGCGCAGCGGGCCGTACGACAGCGCCTTCAGCACGCCCTTGGTGGGAACCCACACGGGCTTCCACACGCGCGGGTGCCGCCGCGGGCGGAGGCGCTCGAACCCGTGGGTGCCCCGCCCCTCATCCACGACGCGCTCTACAGGCCCATGGCCGCGGTGGCCTCGGCCAACACAGGGCCGGCGATGGCCCGGGCGCGCTCGGCGCCCTCCTCGAGGATCGCCTCGAGCTCCGCGGGGTCGGCCATCAGCTGCTCGCGCCGATCGCGGATGGGGCCGATGAGCGCCTTCACCTTCTCGGCCAGGTTGCGCTTGTCGGCCACGCAGCCCAGCGTGGCGGTGGTGCAGCCCTCGAAGATCTCCGTGATCTCGGCGTCGGACGCCCCCATGAGCTTCTGCCACGAGAACACGTTGCAGATCTCCGGGTTACCGGGGTCGTCCTTCTTGATGCGCTGCGGGTCGGTGACCATGCTCATCACCTGCTTGTCGATCTCCTCATCCGATGAGGCGAGGGTGATCGCGTTGCCATAGCTCTTGCTCATCTTGCGGCCGTCCATGCCCAGCAGCAGGGGGGCATCGGAGATGATGGCCTCGGGCTCCGGGAACACCGGGCCGTAGAGGTGGTTGAAGCGGCGCACGACCTCGCGCGAGAGCTCCAGGTGCGGCAGCTGGTCCTGGCCCACCGGCACGCGCGTGGCCTTGTAGAGGATGACGTCGGCGGTCTGCAGCAAGGGGTAGCCCAGGAACCCGTAGGTGAGCAGGTGCTCGCCGAGTTCGTCGATCTGCCCCTTGTAGGTGGGCACGCGCTCGAGCCACGACAGCGGGGTGATCATGCCCAGCAGGATCGCCAACTCGGCATGCTGGGGAACGTCGCTCTGGCGGAACACGATGCTGCGCTCGGGGTCCACCCCCGCGGCCAGCCAGTCGGCCACCATCTCGGTGCCTTTCGCGCGGATGCCCTGAACGTCTTCATAGCCTGTGGTGAGCGCGTGGAGGTCGGCCACCATGTAGATGCACTCGTAGTCGTCCTGCATGCGCACCCAGTTGCCCAGGGCGCCGAGCAGGTGACCCACGTGCAACTGACCCGTGGGGCGCATGCCCGAGAGCACGCGCGGGCGTGTGGCGGAGGCGGTGGACACGGCGCGGGAGTGTAGCCCTCGTGGCGGGAGCCGTTCGCACCGGGCGGCCACGCGTGCTGTTGCCCCACCGGGCCACAGAACCGCCCGTTACGCTGCGGAACGATGCCTGACGCGCCACCTGCCGGTCCCCCCGTGCCTTCTCCTCCCATGCGGCGCATGTTCGCTCCCGGGGCGGCGTGGCGCATCGCATGGCCGATCGCCATGGTGGCCATCGGCATCGCAGCGCTGGTGCTGGTGGGCGCCCTATCGGACGCCATCGGTGCGTCAGCCGACTCCACCACGGCCATCGCCACCTTCATGGGCAGCGGGGTGATCCTGCTCGGCGGCCTGCTGCTGGTGCGGGCGCTGCCGCGGGCCCAGCGCCGGGTGACAGTCACCACCAAGGGTCGCCTGTGGCCGGGAATCGGTCTGGGCCTCGCGGTGGGCCTGGGATGCGTGGTGGGGTCGGGTGCCATCATCGCCGCGGGCGCTGAGCTCGACGAGGGCGCGAAGCAGGCGCTCGAGGACCTCGACATCTCGGTGGGCGTCACGTGGTGGCAGATGACGCTCATGGTGGTGGCCCTGGTCATCTTCGCCCCACTGGGCGAGGAACTGCTGTTCCGCGGGCTGGAACTACGCGGCCTGGTGCGCCTGATGCCCTTCGCCCTCGCCGCCCCGCTGTCGGGCATCGTGTTCACGGCCGCGCACCTGGACGCCTATCTGGTGTGGCCCCGCGCCCTGGCCCTTGTGCTGGTGGGCTGGGTACTGGCCTGGCTCTACCGCTGGCGCGGCCTCGTGGGATCGGTGGTTGCCCACGGCACCGTGAACGCCGTGGCGGCCGTCGCCCTCATCGCGCAGGGATAACCGCCCGCGCTGGGGCGGGCGATCACGCCCGCACCCCTCAGCCGGTGCCGGCCCTGGCGCGCACGGTGAGCTTCGGCAGGGTGACCGTGCGGAGCGTCGTCCGGGTCGTGGCTGCGCCTCGGGGCGTGAAAGCGAGGGTCATGGTCACCTTCACGGGTCCCTTCAGGCGACGGCGCTGCACCCATGCCCTGGGCAGGCAGGTGGCCACCGCGCTTCCCGGAGCCGTGAATGCCTTGGTCGTCACGCAGGCGACCCGGCCAGCTGCGGTGCCGGTGACCGTGGCGGTGCCCGCTCCGGTGGTGGTGATCCTGGTGCGGATGATGCCGCCGACGCGGCGCGGGGTGGCTGCGGTGGCCGTCGCAGTGACCGCAGGGGGTGTCGGCGAACCGGCCGCGAAAGTCGCGCTCACGCTGGTGGCCTGGGTCATCGTCACCGTGCAGGTGGTCGAGGTACCCGTGCAGGCGCCGCCCCAGCTGCTGAACACCGAGTCGACTGCGGGATGCGCGGTGAGAGTGATGCTCGAGCCGATCGCGAACACACCGCTGCAGGTGAGCCCGCAGTCGATGCCCTGCGGTGCGGAGGTAACCGATCCCGACCCGGCGCCAGAGCGGGTGACGGTAAGGCGGTCGCGGATCCCGCGGGGCGGGTGGCGGCCTGGATGATGTAGTTGAAACCATATATGCGGGTCCACACTGCCGTCGCCGCGCCATCCGGACCGATTGCGATCTGCGGGCTGTCGGCGGTCTGTCCGGTGGCCGAGAGATCGACCGGGGTGCCGAAGTTGCCAAGCGCGGATGACGAGCCCGCAAGCAGCGTGACGGCCAGGAGCGCGCCGACAGACCACCTGCCTCTGAGCGGTCGCCTCATCCCGCCAAACCTGCCGTGGGTGCGTGGCCGTGATGGTGCGGGCATCGGGTCTCCAGACCTGTGAGGGCAACCCCTCATAGGTCGAGGCCCAGAAGGAGCGGGAGGAGCGGGGAACTGCAGCCTCAGAGTCAACGATATGGCACGGTCGGCCGTACCACCGCGAGGAATGGGGCGACGCCCCCCGGCCCTCCACGGAGGAGGACGACGCCCGCGCTGCGTGCGCAGGTGGGGCGCCCCGAGATGGAGTTCCATGCCAACGCCCCCATCCACGGGGCGGCCAGCGAGGTGACCGTGCGGGTGTCGGCTGACAGCGACTCGGCTGACGTCGTGGTGGAGGTTGCCGACAACGGCAGTGGCGTCAGCGAGGGTGCGCCCGGCCTCGGCAGTGCGGTGCCTACCGAGGCGACCGGGGTCGACTGGTCCATCGCACCGACTCCCACGGGGGGGGCGCCGAGGTGCGCGTCCGGATCACGGCCTGACCAGAGCCACAGTCGGCATAGTTGAGCGCGGAATGCGTGAAGCGCTCGCGGCGTTCATCCAGTACGAGCGCGAAGATGGCCGCGAGGTCCCCGCGCCTCGCAACCGCGCCGGGTACGTCACAGCGGGCTAGGAAAGGCGCGAGGGCGGCCCGAAGGCCGCCCTCGCGGACACTCTCACATCGGTGAGGAGATCAGTCCTCGCCCTGCGCCTTGGTGAAGCCGTCCTCGCCGTCGAAGCGCTGCAGCTTCTCGACGTGCGCCCACGTGTGCTCGGCGGCAACGGCCTGCAGCAGGTCGATGAGCTGGGCGTCGGAGAGCTCACCCGAGTCGTCGCGCAGCATGAAGCGGGCGCGCCATGCGTCGACGGTGTCGGTGAGCACGTCGTTGGGCGGGTACACCATGGTGCCGCGGGAGTCGACCATCTTCAGGTAGAGGTCGCGGCCCTCGCAGATCTTCTCCATGCTCTGGCCGATCGACATCTTGTCGCCGGCCGACTCGATGAAGATGTCCACGCCGCACACCTGACGGGTCCTCGCCTTCACGTAGTCGGGGGCCGGGCCCAGGTCGGCCAGCTTGATCGGCTTGTAGTCGCGCACCTTCCAGTCCTTGGGCTTCTTGCCGAGGTTCTTGATGATCTCGTCGGTGTAGCCGATGGTGCCGGCCTGCTTCTCGTCGCCCACCACGTCGCGGGTCATGGCCTTGCCCTCCTCGAGGGTGGCGATGACGGCGTTCTCCATGAGGGCGGCCTCCTCGAACATGCCGAGGTGGCGCAGCATCATCACGCCCGAGAGGATCATGGCCGTCGGGTTGATGACGTTCTTGCCGGCGTACTTGGGCGCCGAGCCGTGCACGGCCTCGGCGATGAAGACGTCGCTGCCGATGTTGGCCGACGGCGCGAAGCCCAGGCCACCGATGAGCGCCGACGAGAGGTCGGACAGGATGTCGCCGTTCATGTTGGTGGTCACCAGCACGCTGTACTGCTCGGGCAGCTTGACCAGCTGGTGGGCGGCGTTGTCGACGATGACGTGCCACGACTCGATGTCGTCGTACTCCGGCGCGATCTCCTCGAACACGCTCTTCAGCATGCCCTCGGTCATCTTCATGATGTTGGCCTTGGACATCGCCACGACCGACTCACGGCCCTCGGCGCGGGCGAGCTCGAACGCCAGGCGCACGATCTTCTCGGTGCCCTTGCGCGAGATGAGCTTGAGGCCCTCTGCGACACCCGGCGTGAGCATGTACTCGATGCCGGCGTAGAGGTCCTCGACGTTCTCACGCACGACCACGAGGTCGATGCCGCGGCCGCTGTAGGGGGTCTTCACGCCCGGGTACTCACGGGCGGGGCGGATGTTGCCGTAGGTCTCGAAGAGCTTGCGCAGCGTGACGTTGGCGCTCTTCTCGCCATATCCCACCGGCGTGCCGAGCGGGCCCTTCAGCACCACGCGGGTCTTGCGGATGGAGTCGATGGTGTCCTGGCGGACGCCCGAGGGAAGGCCCTCGAGGAAGACACGCTCGCCTGCATGGCGCTCCTCCCACTCGATCGGGGCCCCGGTGGCCTCGATGATGCGGACGGTCGAGTCCACGACCTCCGGGCCGATGCCGTCACCCGGGATGAGGGTTACGAGCGTCTTGCCCGACTCCGTTACGTGAAAGTTGCCCAAGGTGTGCCTCTCGTCGTCTTCCTGATGGCGCCGATGCGCCCCTCTGATGTGCCGGGCCGACCGATTCCCGGCCCAAAACCCGCGAAAGAATAGCCGCCCCCCGCAAGCACATGCCCATCGTTCGGTCGTGTGCGTCGGTAGCGTGCAGGGCATGTCCGAACTCGACCATGTGGTGTGGGCCGTGCCCTCCATCCGCGACGCGGCCGACGGCGTCCTGCAGCGCTGCGGGCTGCGTGCGCTGCCTGGCGGCGTGCACCCCGCATGGGGCACGCGCAACGCCGTGATCCCCCTGGATGGCGCCTACCTCGAGCTGGTGGAGGTGGCCGACCCGGATGCCCCCCGCGTGGGCTTCACCGCACGCGTGGCCGAGGTGGCCGAGGCCGGCGGGGGGCTCGCTATGTGGTGCGAGCGAGTGGATGACATCGCGGCTGAGGCCGCCGTGCGGGGGTACGAGGTGGTGCCTGGTGCGCGCACGAACGACGACGGATCGCAGCTGCGGTGGCAGCTTGCCGGCATCGCGCAAGCCAGTGCCACGCCGGTTCTCCCCTTCCTCATCCAGTGGGACGACCCCGCAACGATGCCGGGGGCGATCGTCGTGGACCACCCCTGCGGGGCGATCGAGCGCGTACACCTGGACGTGGGCCCGCATGGGCCGAAGGACCTGCGCATCACCACGGCCAGCGGGGAGACCGTGCTTCGCTGAGCGGGCGTGCGGCTTGGCGCGTCAGCCGCCCAGGCGGTCCTTCACCGTGGCGCTCACCACGCCGCCCTCGGCCTGGCCGCCGGTGCGGGCCATCACGGCCTTGATCACCGTGCCCATGTCCTTCATCGACGACGCCCCGGTCTCGGCGATGACCTTGTCGATTATGGCGTCGAGCTGGGCCTCGTCCATCTCGGGGGGCAGGTAGACGGTGAGGATCACCAGCTCGGCCTCCTCCTTGGTGGCCAGGTCCTCGCGGCCGGCGGCGCGGAACTGCTCGATGCTTTCTTTGTGCTGCTTGGCGATGGAGCGCACCACCTTTATCTCGTCCTGCTGGTCGAGGTCAGCCCTCTTCTCGATGCGGGCGTTCTTGAGGGCCGCGAGCACGCGGCGCACCACGCCGAGGACGTCCTTCTCCCCCGCCCTCATGGCGGCTTTCATGTCGTCCGTCAGGCGCTGCTCCAAGCTCATGCGCGCACCCTAGGCCGAGAGGCCCGCGATGTAGCCGCGGTAGCCCGGCTCGTCCATGAGGGCGTCGAGCTCAGACGGGTCGGAGAGGCGCACCGTGATGAGCCAGCCGTCGCCGTAGGGGTCGCTGTTAACCAGCTCGGGGGCGTCGCTGACCTTGTCGTTGACCGCGATGACCTCGCCGGATGCCGGGGCGATGATGTCGCTCACGGCCTTCACGCTCTCGAGCTCGCCGTATGAACTGCCGGCGGTGACGGTGTCGCCCACCGCGGGCGGGTCGTAGAAGACCACCTCGCCCAGGGCGTCCTGGGCGTACCAGGTGATGCCGAAGGTGGCCTCGTCGCCATCCACCCGCGCCCAGTCGTGCTCGGGGTGGTAGCGCAGCTTTGCGGGATAGGTCTCGTCGCTCACGAGTGATGCTCCTTGCGCGGTGATGAATCGACCATCGGCAGGGTGACCACCTCTGCCGCCTTCGGCTTTCCTCGCACGTCCACCTCGAGGCGCGTGCCCCGCTCGGCGTGCTCAGAGGAAACGTACGCGAGTCCGGCGCCCACGCCGAGCGACGGCGAGAGGGTGCCGCTGGTGACCACGCCGACGGGCTGGCCGTCCACCAGCACGGGGCAGCCGCCGCGGGGGATGCCCTTCTCGGTGAGCACGATCCCGACGAGCTTCTCGGGGGTGCCCTCGGCCGCCTCGCGCTGCATGCGCTCCGCCCCGGGGAACCCGCCGTGCTTGAGGTCGCAGGCCCACTTGAGGCCGGCGGGGATCGGCGTGCGCTCGCGCGAGAGCTCGTTGCCGTAGAGCGGGTAGCCCATCTCAAGCCGAAGGGTGTCGCGGGCGCCGAGGCCCGTGGCGTCGGGGCGGTCGGGGGTGCCCATGAGGGCGTCCCATACCGCGGGGGCGTCGGCGGCATCGCACATGATCTCCACCCCGGGCTCGCCGGTGTAGCCGGTGCGTGCCACCAGGCATGGCACGCCCGCCACGTGGGCCTCGGTGGCCTCCATGTACTGCAGCGAGAAGGGCTCGGGCGATGCCACGGGCGTGAGGGCCCCGGTCCAGGCCGGGCCCTGCAGGGCCAGCATGCCGACGTCGGGCGAGCGGTTGATCACCTCGATGCCGGCGGGGGCCATGCCTGAGATGCGGTCCCAGCAGGCCCCGATGTTGGAGGCGTTCACCACAAGCAGGAAGCGGTCGAGCAGCGCGTAGGCGAGGAGGTCGTCGATCACCCCGCCGTCGTCGTCGGGCAGCAAGGTGTACTGCGCCTGCCCCGGGCCGATGCGCGTGACATCATTGGTGAGCGTGGCCTGCAGGAAGTCGCGTGCCCCCTGCCCCATCACCTCGATCTGCCCCATGTGAGATACGTCGAACAGGCCGCAGCGCTCGCGCACCGCAAGGTGCTCGGCCCGCACGCCCAGATACTCCACGGGCATCTCCCAGCCCGCGAAGTCCACGATCTTCGCACCCGCCGCCGCATGGGCGTCGTAGAGGGCCGTCCTTCGGAGGTCGCTCACGCGCGGGACTCTACGCAGCGACACGGAGCCTGCGGCCCGGTGTCAGGCACTTAACCGAGCCGCGCGCACGGCGCGATGCTCGGTTAAGTGCCTGACACCGGGGTTGGCTAGCTGTCCTTCAGGAAGCTCGGCACGTCGAGGGCGTCGCCGCTGTCGAACGACGGGCGCTCGCGGCGGGGCTCGCTTGCGCGCTCGCGGCCAAAGGCCGGACGGTCGCGCTCGGCGCGGCGGCGCACGATGTCCCTGGCGCCGTCGTCGAAGCCCGTGGCGATCACCGTCACGCGCACGTCGTC
The DNA here is from genome assembly GCA_016870155.1 of Actinomycetota bacterium. Lineage (GTDB taxonomy): Bacteria > Actinomycetota > Thermoleophilia > Miltoncostaeales > Miltoncostaeaceae > SYFI01. Next base: position 48,769 of record VGCE01000002.1, read on the forward strand.
GCCCAGGGTGTCGTCCACCACGGTGCCGAAGATCACGTTGCAATCCGGGTCGGCGGCCTCGCGCACCACGGTGGCGGCCTCGTCCACCTCGAACAGGCCGAGGTCCTTGGTGCCGGCGATCGAGAGGATCACCCCGGTGGCGCCCTTCATGTTGGTCTCGAGCAGCGGCGACGACGTGGCCGCGCGCGCGGCCTCGGTGGCGCGGTTCTCGCCGGCGGCGATGCCGATGCCCATGAGCGACGACCCGGCACCGCTCATGATGGTGCGCACGTCGGCGAAGTCGAGGTTGATGAGCCCGGGCACCGTGATGAGGTCGGTGATGCCCTGCACACCCTGGCGCAGCACATCATCGGCCATGTTGAACGCCTCGGTGATGGGCGTGTTGCGGTCGACGATCTCGAGCAGGCGGTCGTTCGGGATGACGATGACCGAATCCACCTGTTGGCGCAGCAGGTCGATGCCCTCGTCGGCACGGCGCGTGCGCTGGCGGCCCTCGAAGGCGAATGGCTTGGTGACCACGCCCACGGTGAGGGCGCCCTGCTCGCGCGATATCTGGGCGATCACGGGCGCGGCGCCCGTGCCGGTGCCGCCGCCCTCGCCGGCGGTGACGAACACCATGTCGGCGCCGCGCACGGCCTCCTTGAGCTCCTCGCGGCTCTCCTCGGCGGCCTCGCGGCCGATGCGGGGCTCGGCGCCGGCGCCGAGGCCCCGGGTGATGGTGCCGCCGATGTGGATCTTCACGTCGGCGTCGCAGCCGGTGAGCGCCTGGGCGTCGGTGTTGACGGCGATGAACTCCACGCCGCGCACGCCATGGTCGATCATGCGGTTGACGGCGTTGGAACCTCCGCCGCCCACGCCGACGACCTTGATCACCGCCAGGTAGTTGCTGCTCTCCACGACCCTGGTCCTCCTCGGGTACTCCGGATTCCCCAACGCACGTTGCAGGGGGCTTGCAGACGTTTCGTCCGTTGCGACCCTAATCCTCCCCGTAGATGGGGTCAACCGCGGGTTGAGGCCGTGGGCGATGCCGCGTCCAACCCTCAACCAGAGGCTGAGGGTTTACCCGGTGGTGTCCGAACCGCCGGTGGTGTCCGTGCCGCCCGTGGTGTCGGTGCCCCCGGTGGTGGACGTGCCATCGGCGCCCTCGATGGTGCGCACCACCTTCGAGCCCAGCATGGGCCGGCGGGGGTTGGAGATGTCGAGGTAGGCGGCCCTGGCCAGCACGGCGGGGTCGGCCTGCGACAGCACCGCGGCCAGCGCCTGGGCCTTCTCGGCCAGCTGACCGGGCGCGCCGATGCGCAGTTCGAGGCTATTGGCGAGGGCGGCGAACAGGCGCCCGTCGGAGTACCGCAGGTTTCGCAGGCGACCCGCCACCTCGGGCGGCAGCCAGCCGATGAACAGCAGCGCGGCCCTCTCGCCCGGGGCGGCGAGCACCCCGCCGGGCGGCAGGGCCTTCACGCGGATCACCGGAAGGCCCGCCGTGGCATCGGCCCTGCCCATCAGCTGTCCGGATGGCGAGATCAGATACCTGCCCCCGGAGTCCACCGCCAGGATCGCCACCGGCTCGCCCATGGTCACATCGACGGTGATCGACCGCGGCCAATCGCGCGTGACCTTCACATCGATGATGCCCGGGAACCGCGTGAGGGCACGGCGCATGTCTCCCACGGGCACGCGCACCATGCTGCCGGTGCCTGCCACCAGCTCGGCGGTCTCCTGCACGGCGGCCGTGTCGGGGCCGGTATAGCCGTCGACGGTGACGTCCGAGATTCCGCATACCGGGCCGCTGACGATCCACAGCGCCAGCAGCAGCACGCCCACGGTGACCACCAGCCAGTAGGTGATGCCGCGCACCGCACGGTTGCGCACCACCGCCGATGCGCGATCCGCCGTGCTGGGCGGCCGGGGCTTGCGGGGGCGACTCGGCCTGCCGGGCCCACCCGTGGACACCTAGGCGATCTCCGCCAGCGGCGGGGCGCCGATGCCCCACTCGGGATGCAGATAGCGCACCTCGGCATGCAGCACCGGGCCGCCGGCATCGCGCACGCGGCGGCGGGCCTCGTCCATGAGGGCGATCACATCGCGCGCCGAGGCGTGGGGGCCGGCCTCGATGAAGTTGGCGTGCACCGGCGAAATGCGGGCACCGCCGATGGCGTGTCCCTTGAGGCCCGTGGCCTCGATGAGCCTGCCCGCGGAGTCGCCCTCGGGGTTGGTGAACACGCTGCCGAAGGTGCGCACCCCCTGCGGCTGGGTGGATCGCCGGTGCGCGCGCAGCTCGCTGAGGCGGTCGCGGATGGCATCCGTAACACCCGGCTGCAACAGGAACCCCACGGCCGCCACCACCTGGTCACCCTGCACCGACGTGGTGCGGTAGCCCATCGCCAGGTCGTCGCGGCCCACCTTGCGGCGCCCCGAGGCATCGCACACCACGGCCCAGGCGAGCACCTGCGAGAGGTCCGAAGAGTACGCGCCGGCGTTCATGGCCACCGCGCCGCCCACGGTGCCGGGGATGCTGGCGCCGAACTCCAGGCCCGCCAGCCCCGCGGCGGCGGCGCGCTGCACCGCGCGCGGCAACGACGCTCCTCCCCCGCACCACAGCGTGCGCTCGCCGCGCACCGAGATGGACGACAGCCGCCCGGCCAGGCGGATGACCAGCCCGCGGAACCCGGCGTCGTCCACGATGAGGTTGGACCCCTTGCCCACCACCGCCACGGGTGCACCCTCGCCGGCCGCCCACGCAAGCGCGCGCGTGACCGCCGCGAACGACGTGCACGTGGCAAGCGCGTCGGCAGGCCCGCCCACGCGGATGCTGGTGAGCGGCGCCAGCGGGGCATCGCGCTGCACCGGGGCCGGGGTGTCAGGCACCGGGGCCGGGGTGTCAGGCACCGGGGCCGAGGTGTCAGGCACCGGGGCCGAGGTGTCAGGCACCGTCGCCCCCAAGCGCCTGGAGCAGGAGCGGCCCCACGGTGGTGATGTCACCGGCGCCCATGGTGATCACCATGTCGCCATCGCGCAGATCGGGCACGATCACCGGGGGCACGTCGGACAACAGCGGCACGTAGAGGATCTCCCCGGGGCCGCTGACCGCGCGCAGCACCAGCTGGCCGTCCACGCCTGGCTCGGGGGCCTCTCGCGCCGGGTAGACGTCGGTGACCACCACCACGTCGGCCGAGGACAGCGCACGGCCGAAGTCATCTGCCAGCTCGCGGGTGCGCGAGTACAGGTGCGGCTGGAAGATGGCCACCACGCGCCCCGGGTGCAGGTCGCGTGCCGCGCGAAGGGTGGCCGTGACCTCGGCCGGGTGGTGCGCGTAGTCGTCCACCACCTGCACGCCGGCCACCGCGCCCTTGTGCTCGAAGCGGCGCCCCACGCCGGTAAAGGGCGCGATGCGCGCGATGGCGTCCTCAGGCGGCACCCCGCACCAGTCGGCCAGGGCGATGGCGCAGGCGGCGTTGGCGCGGTTGTGGGCGCCGGGCGTGGCGATGCCGAGGGCGAATGAGCGGCCGTCGGCCAGTACCAGCTCGGTGCCCTGCACCCAGCCCCACGCCCCGTCGGCGTCGCCCACCATGCGCACCGGGCACGGGGCGGAATCGGCCACCGCCCGCGCGCGGGCGTCCGGGCCGGCCACCAGCAGGCCGTCGGATGGCAGCGCGCTCACGAACTGCCGGAAGACATCCTCGACATCATCGATCGATGCGTAGGTGGAATGGTGGTCGTGGTCGACGTTCAGCAGGATCGCCGCCTCGGGGCTGAGGCGCAGAAGCGAGCGGTCGCTCTCATCCGCCTCGGCGCAAAACCAGGGTCCCTCACCCCGGGCCGCGCCGGTTCCGCGGCCCCACGGCACCTCGGCACCCACGCACAGCGTGGCCCCGCCCAGCGCGAGCGAGAGCATCGCGGTGGTCGTGGACTTGCCATGCGCCCCCGCCACGGCCAGGCCGCGGTGCCCCTGCATGAGCATGGCGAGGAGATCGGACCGGTGAAGCACGAGCAGCCCGCGCTCGCGCGCCGCGACCAGCTCGGGGTTGTCGTCGGGGATCGCCGTGGACGCGAACACGGCGTCCACGGCGCCGGGCAGGGCATCCGCTGCGTGGCCCGCACGCACGGTGGCCCCCGCGGCGCGGAGGGCGTCGAGCCCCGGGCCGTCCTCGCGGTCGGTGCCTGACACCGTCCAGCCCTCGTCGAGCGCGAGAAGGCCGAGCGCGCTCATGCCGGCGCCGCCGGCCCCCACCAGGTGGATGCTGCGCGTGCTCACCGGCGGCGCAGTCGGCCGCGACCACGGCGGTCACGGCGGTCGCGCCCACCACCGCGAGGCGGCCGCGCCACCGACTCGACCATGTCGGCGATGCGCTCGGCGGCGTCCGGGCGGGCGGCAGCGCGCGCGGCATCGCCCATCACCTCGAGGCGTCCGGGCTCGGCCAGCAGCGCCCCCACCAGCTCGCGCAGGCGGTCGCCCGTGCACTCATCATCGGTAAGCATGATCGCCGCTCCGGCATCGGACAGCCACCGCGCGTTGCCGGTCTGGTGGTCGGCCGTGGCGTGCGGGTAGGGAATGAGGATCGCCGGCCGGCCCACTGCGGCGAGCTCGAATACCGAGCCCCCCGAGCGCGAGATGACGAGATCGGCCGCGGCGATTGCCTGGGGGAAGTCCTCGAGGAAGCCATGCACGTGGTAGCGCGGGCCGCCCCCGGCCGCCTCGACGCGCGCCCGGACATCGGCCTCATTGCGCTCGCCGGCCACGTGCACCACCTGGAAGGGCGGCGTGGGGCAGAAGGCGTCGATCGCGGCGTCGTTGACGGACTGCGCGCCCTGGCTGCCGCCCGCCACCAGCACGCAGGTGCCCGACGGGTCGATGCCCAGGTGAAGGCGACCGCCCTCGCGCGTGGCCTCGCGCACCGCGCGGCTCACCGGCCTGCCCGTGACCACGTACTTGCGGCCGCGCCTGCCGGCCACCGGGAATGCCAGGGCCACGCGCTTGGCGAACGGCGCGGCAAGGCGGTTGGCCAGGCCCAGGCGCGAATCGGCCTCCATCAGCAGCACGCGCCGGCGCGTAAGGCGCCCCGCGATTGCTGCGGGGCCGGCCATGTAGCCGCCGCCGCCCACCACCACCTGGGCCTTGCGACGGCGCAGCACGCCCATCATGCGCGGCACGGCGAGCACGGCCAGCACCGCGCGCCAGAGGTTCCTGATGCTCAGGCGGCGCTCGAACCCGCGAAGGGGCACGTGGTCCTCGCGGTAGCCGTTGCGCTCGGGGATGCCCGATCCCGCCCGGCCGCCCACGCCGACGAAGCTCACCTCATGCCCGCGGTCGCGAAGCTCCTCAGCCAGCGCGAGCGTCGGCATGATGTGCCCGGCGGTCCCCCCGGCCGCGATCACCACGCGGAGCGGGTTCGGGGACGACCGTGAGCCGCCGCTCGCGCGACCTGCGGCTGATTCCGACGAGGATCCCGCTGGCTGCGGTGAGGACGACGAGGCTGCTTCCCCCATAGCTCACGAAGGGCAGCGGCACGCCGGTCACCGGAAGGAGTCCGAGCACCGCGCCGAGGTTGACGATGGCCTGGATGCTGATGAGCGACACGAGCCCGCCGGCCAGGAGCCTCAGCCGGCGGTCGGGCGCCGTCACGGCGATACGGTAGCCGCTCCATATGACGGCCACGAGCAGGGCGATAACGCCCAGCACGCCGATGAGGCCGATCTCCTCGCCGATGGTGGCCATGATCATGTCCGTGTGCGCCTCGGGGAGGTAGTTCACCTTCTGCAGGCCGTTGCCCAGGCCCACGCCGTCCACCCCGCCGCTGCCCAGCGCGAGCTGCGCCTGCGTCACCTGGAAGCCGGTGCCCTCGGGGTCAGACCAGGGATCGAGGAACGACGTGACGCGCGCCATGCGGTAGGGGGCGATGGCCACCAGCGCGGCCGTGGCCACCGCCGCTGCGCCCACGAGCATGGCCAGTATGCGACCAGGAACACCGGTGATGACCAGCATGAGGAATCCCGTGCCGAGCATCACGGCGGTGGTGCCGAGGTCGGGCTCGAGCATGATCAGCACCCCCATGCCCACCATGAGCCCGATCGGCAGCTTGAGACCGTCCCAGGTGTCGAGGCGATCGATGTTGCGGGCGAGGTAGCCGGCGAGCCACACGATGAGCGCCAGCTTGGCGAGCTCGGACGGCTGCATCTGAATGGGCCCGAGGCCGATCCACGAGCGGGCGCCGTTGGCCTCGATCCCGAACCCGGGCACCAGCACCACCGCCAGCAGGCCGAGCGCCACGAACACCGCGGGCTTTCCGAGCTTGAGGATGGCGTTGGGATTGGCCCGCGCGCAGATGCCGAACGCCACCAGGGCCACCACGGCGAAGATGCCCTGGCGCATCAGGGTGCCCGACGGGTTCTCGTCCGACAGCAGCGCGCTTGCGCTGGATGCCGAGTACACCATGACGAGCCCGATGCACACGAGCACCAGGATGGCGATCGACAGCACGGCCTCCGGTGCGATGTCGCCGCCGCCCCGCACCTTGCGGGTGGACGCGGTGCGACGGGTGCTGTCAGAGGACGCGGGCGGCACGAGAATCCTTTCGCCGCGGGCCCGCTGTTCCCTACCGGGCCCCGGCCTCCCGCGCGGCATCGCGGAACACCTCTCCGCGGTGCGCGTATCCCGAGAACTGGTCGAACGATGCGCATGCCGGCGCGAGCAGCACCACGTCACCGGTCTGGGCCTCGACCGCGGCCCGTGACACCGCCGTCGGGAGGTCCGGCAGCAGGGTGCTGGCCACGTGCTCGCCCTCGAGCGCCCGGGCGATGTCCGGGGCGGTCTCGCCGATGAGGTAGGCGTGCGCCACAGCTGACGCCGCCGCCCGCGCCAGGTCGTCGAACGGGGTGTCCTTGCTGCTGCCCCCCGCGATCAGGCGCACCTGCGCGGGATAGGCGTCAAGCGCCGCGATGGCCGCCGCGGGGTTGGTGGCCTTGGAATCGTTGACGAACGTAACGCCGTCGGCCACGCCCACCACCTCGAGCCGGTGCGGCAGGCCCGGGAACGTTGCGAGGCCCCGTGCGATCTCCTCCGCGCCCATGCCGGCGTGCGCGGCCATGGCGGCAGCGGCCATCATGTTCTCGCGATTGTGGACTCCGGGCAGGGGAAACTCGCTCCACGGCGCCACCAGTCCCAGCCCCTGCACGTGCAGCCCGCCCTCGGCCCATGACACCGCGTCAGGCCCCGGCGGGCCCGACGCCACCACGCGCCGCGTGGGCGACCTGCCCGTCGACTGCATGCCTGCGGCCACGATGGCCAGGTCGTGATCCCCCTGGTTGGCGAACAGGTTGAGCTTTGCCCGCCGGTAGGCCTCGAAGTCGGGGTAGCGGTCCATGTGGTCGGGGGTGATATTGAGCAGCACCGCGGCATGCGGCCGGAACGTCGGTGTGTCCTCGAGCTGGAACGACGAGCACTCGGCCACCAGCCAGGCGTCTCCCGCCAGCTGGCCCACCAGGCCGGCCATCGGCGTGCCCACATTGCCGCAGGCCACGGCGTCGAGCCCCCCGGCCCGCATCACGTGGGCCAGCAGCTCCGTGGTGGTGGTCTTGCCGTTGGTGCCGGTGATCCCCATGATCGGGTTGGGCATGGCGCGCGATGCCAGCTCGATCTCGCTCCACACCGGCGTGCCCGCGGCGTAGGCGGCGGCCAGCGGCGCGAACTCACGCGGCACGCCGGGGCTGCGCACCACCAGGTCGGCGGGCACGGGATCGCTGCTGGGGGCGCGCACGTCGATGCCCGCCGAGGCCAGGTCGGCGGCGTCCACGGCGGCGGCGTCCACGGCCACCACGTGCCAGCCCAGCTCGCGCAGAAGCACGGCCGCAGCCCTGCCCGACGTCGCCACGCCCACCACCAGGGCCCGGCCGGGTTCCGGCAGCGCGCTCACGCCGGCAGCGTGCGGAAGAAGAGCGTGAAGCCGATGCCCGCGAACACCAGCGCGATGAGCCAGAACCGCACGATGATCTTGGTCTCGCTCCAGCCGGCCATCTCGAAGTGGTGGTGCACGGGCGCCATGAGGAACACCCTGCGGCGCGTGCGCTTGAACACCAGCACCTGGATCATCACCGAGATCGCCTCGATCACGAACACCCCGCCGATGAAGATGAGCAGCACCTCGGTCTTGGTCATCACGGCCAGCGCGGCGATGGCCCCGCCCAGCGCGAACGAACCGGTGTCGCCCATGAAGATGGACGCCGGGTAGGAGTTGAACCAGATGAAGCCCACGCAGGCGCCCATGAGGCACGCGGCGAGGATCGCCAGGTCGCGCTGCCCCGTGACCACGAAGGTCATCCCTACGTAGGCCAGCAGCGCGATGGCCGTGGTGCCCGCGGCCAGGCCATCAAGGCCATCGGTGAGGTTGACGGCGTTGGTGGCCCCGGCCAGCACCAGGAACACCACCACCCCGAAGGCGATGGGGCCGATCTCGAGCGAGTAGGCCACCACGTGGAAGTCGATGGTGGTGGGCACGCCCACCACGTTCACCGCGAGCACGGCCAGCGCCACGGCAATGGCCACGAGGCCGAGCATCTTCCAGCGCCCCGACAACCCCAGCGACCGCTTCCTGACGATCTTCATCCAGTCGTCGATGAACCCGAGGGCGCCGCAGGCGAGGGTGGTGAACAGCACGAGCATGGCCGCCGTGCTGCGCGACGAGAGGATGAGGAACGGCACGGTCATGGCGATGATGATGAGCAGTCCGCCCATGGTCGGGGTGCCCTGCTTCTCGGCGTGCGCGTCGGGGATCTCCCCCTGCGGACGGATGAACTGGCCCACGTCGTGGTCGCGCAGCCAACGGATGACCCGCGGCCCCACGAACATCAGCAGCATGGCGGCGCCGATTGCCGCGATGAGCACGCGGGGCACGGCCTAGCCCCCTCCGGTGATGGCCCGGGCCACGCGCTCCATGGCCATGCCCCGCGAGCCCTTCACCAGCACCACGTCACCGGGCGCGATGAGGGCTGGCACGCCCGCTACGGCGGCGTCGGTATCGGCGAAGGCCACGCACTCCACTCCCTCGGCACCCTCCGGGTACGCCACCGCGCGCGGGCCCACCGCCACCAGCAGGTCAACGCCCATCGCGCGCGCGCGTTCCCCCACGCCCCGGTGGAAGTCCAGCTCGTCGGGACCCAGCTCGAGCATGTCCGCCAGCACGGCCACATGGCGACCCGGACGCCGGCAGAGGTCGGCCAGCGCGGCGTCCATGGCCGGCGGGTTCGCGTTGTAGCAGTCCTCGATAAGCGTGCCACCGCCCGGCAGGGGATGCTCGATGCCGCGCATGGCCGAGCGCTCGAGGGTCACCTGGGCGCCGGGGGCGGGCACCATGCCGAGCGCGATGGCCACCTCCACCGCCGCGGCGATGTTGCGCTGCTCCCAGGCCTTCAGTTCGCCCGCCGACACCGCGATGGCGGGCTCGTCGCCGAAGCGACGCACCTCGACCCCGGCGGGCAGTCGCGCGATGTGCTCGTCGAGCAGCGGCTCGACGTCGGGGAAGATGGCCACGCCGTCGGCTGGCAGCCCGCCCAGGATCTCTGCCTTGGTCGCCGCGATGGCCTCGATCGTGCCCAGCAGCTCCAGGTGCACGGGACCGATGGCCGTGATCACCGCCACATGGGGCGGCGCCAGCGCCACCAGCTCGGCGATCTGGCCGGGGGCCCGCATGCCCATCTCGATCACCGCCACCTCGGTGTGCTCCGGCAGGCCGAGGATGCTGAGCGGCACCCCCACCTCGGTGTTGCGATTACCGGGCGTGCCCTCGGCGCGCACCCCCGCGGCCCGCAGCACCGCCACCGTGGAGTCCTTCGTGGATGTCTTGCCGTACGACCCGGTGATGGCCACCACGCGGGCACCCAGGCGCTGCAGCGCCCCGCGCCCGATGGCCGCCAGGGCCTGCACGGGATCATGGTGCGCCAGCACCGCGGCACCGGCGTCGCGCAGGTCGTCCCGGGTCGCGGTCCAGGCATCCTCCGAAACCAGCACCGCTGCCGCTCCCGCGGCGATGGCCCCGGCCGCGTGCAGCCCGCCGTCGGTGTTCTCGCCGGGCACGCCGACGAACAGTTGACCGCCCTGCACCGCGCGGCTGTCGGCGGTGGCGCCCTCGCACACCACATCATCGGGGCCGGCCACCTGCGACGCGCCCGACCACAGGGTCATGTCGCTGACGCCGAACCTCACGCGGCCTGCCTCTCGCCCAGCACCTCGCGGGCCACGTCCCGGTCGTCGAAGGGCGTGACCACTCCCCGGGCCTCCTGCCCGGACTCATGGCCCTTGCCGGCGATCAGCACCACGTCGCCAGGCGCGGCCATGGCGATGGCATCGGCGATGGCCGCCCGGCGGTCGGCCTGCACCACCAGCTCGGCCGCACCGGCATCGGCGCCGGCCACGATGTCGGCGATGATGGAATCGGGGTCCTCGCTACGCGGGTTGTCGGACGTGACGATGCACACGTCGGCAAGGGCACGGCCCAGCGCGCCCATCTGCGGGCGCTTGCCGGTGTCGCGGTCGCCGCCGCACCCGAACAGCACGATGAGGCGGCCGTCGCCCGCGAGGTCGCGCGTGGTGCGCAGCACGTTCTCGAGCGAGTCGGGGGTGTGCGCGTAGTCCACCAGCACCTGGAACGGCTGCCCCAGCTCGATGGGCTCGAGGCGCCCTGGCACGCCCCGCAGCGCCGCGATGCCCTCGGCCACCGCGCCTTGGTCGAGCGCCATGGCCTCGCCCACCGCGACCACGCCCAGCACGTTCATCACATTGAACCGCCCGCGCAGCGCGCTGGACACCTGCATGGTGCCGCGTGGGGTGCGCACGGTGGCGGTGAAACCCTGCGCACCCGTCGCGAGGGCCTCGGGCGCCACGTCGGCATCGGGGGCGTCGATGCCGTAGCCCACCACGCCGGGCCCCAGCAGCCGGCGCCCCCACTCGTCGTCGGCGTTCACCGCCGACGACGGATCGGGGCCGTGCCCCTCAGGGCGCTCGAACAGCAGTTGCTTGGCCTCGAAGTACGACTGCATGTCGCCGTGGTAGTCGAGGTGGTCGCGGGTGAGGTTGGTGAAGATGGCACCGGCGAACTGCAGCCCCGCCACGCGGCGCTGGTGCAGCGCATGCGACGACACCTCCATGGCGCAGGCGGTGTCGCCCGCGGCGCGCATGCCGGCCAGTAGCGCCTGCATCTCCACGCTCTCGGGCGTGGTGTGCGTGGGCACGGCCGAGCGCCCGCCCACCACCACCTCGACCGTGCCGATGAGCCCGCAGGGCATGCCGGCCGCCCGCATGACCGACTGCACCAGGTAGGCGCAGGTCGTCTTGCCGTTGGTGCCCGTGACCCCCACGACCTGCATGTGGTGCGAGGGGTCGCCGGCCAGGCGCGCCGCCATGATGGACATCGCCGCGCGGGGATCGGACGCCACCACCTGCGGCACCGTCAGCGGCAGCGCATGGCCCACCAGCAGCGCGGCGGCGCCCCGCTGCACCGCATCGCGGGCGAAGTCGTGCCCATCGGCGTGCGTGCCGGGCAGGCACGCGAAAAGATCGCCGGGGGCGACATCGCCCGACCGGTAGCGAATCGCCGTGATGTCGGGGGTGGCGGCATCGTGCGCCTCGAGCCGCGCGCCGGGCACGCCGCCGGTCAGGTCATCGAGCCTCATCCGAAGGCCACGTTACCAGCGCTCCCGGCTAGCCCCCTATGGGGCGATATGCAAGTACCGAAGGGCGAATTCGGTGATCTGCTCGAACGCCGGGGCGGCCACGTCACCGCCGTAGAACGACCCCGCAGCGGGCTCGTCCACCATGACCGCGACCACCAGGCCCGGGCGCGTCGCCGGGGCGTAACCCACGAACGACGCGATGTAGGTGTCCACGTACTGGCCGGTGCTGGGATCGATCTTGTTGGCGGTGCCGGTCTTGCCGCCCACGGTGTAGCCCTCGATCTTGGCTTCCTTGCCGGTGCCGTCGTCACTCACCACCTTCTGCAGCATGATGTTCATGTGCTCGGCGGTGCGGGGGCTGATGATCTGCTGGCCACGCGGGTGCGTGACCTCGCGGTCGCCCACCTTCTTCACCAGGTGCGGCGGCACCATGCGGCCGCGGTTGGCGATGGCCCCGTAGGCCTCGGCGATCTGCGCCAGGCTCACCGACACGCCCTGCCCGATGGGGATGTTCAGGATCGACACCCCCGACCAGTCCTCGAACCTGGGCAGCGACCCCGACACCTCGCCCGGGTAGTCGAATCCGGTCTTGGCGCCGAACCCGAACTTCTGGATCCACTCGTAGGTCTTGCGCTGCCCGAGCTTCTGGGCGATGAGCACCGTCCCGATGTTGCTGGAGTTCTGGAGGATCTCCTGCACGCTCCACGACACCGACGGCCGGTAGTGGGCCTCCTTCAGCGTGCGGTCGTACATGGTGAGGGTCTCGGGCAGGTCGAACACCGTGTTGCGGGTGACCGCGCCGTCCTCGATGGCGCCGGCCACGGCCACGACCTTGAACGTGGAGCCCGGCTCGTAGGCATCGGTGATCGACCGCACGCGCTCGTTCTCGGGCTGGAAGGTGTCGCGGTCATTCGGGTTGAAGCCCGGCGTGGTGGCCATGGCCAGCACCTCGCCGGTGTCGGACTTCATCACGATCGCCGATGCCGCCTTGGCGTCGTTGGCGTCCACGGTCTTCTGCAGCACTTCCTCGGTCTTCTGCTGGATCGCGCTGTTGAGGGTGAGGGTGATGGGCTTGCCCGGCATGGGCGCGCGGTCGCGGATGATCTGCAGGGCGCGGCCGTCGGGGTCGCGGGCCTCCTCGCGCACGCCCTCCGTGCCCTTCAGCTGCGACTCCATGGTCTTCTCGAATCCGGTGAGCCCCGCGCCCCAGTCGTCGGTCATGCCCACCAGCTGCGCGGCCACCGAGCCCAGCGGGTAGAGGCGCTTCTGGGTGTCCTGCAGGGTGATGCCCGGCAGGTCGAGCTTGCGCAGGTAGCGCTCGCGCTGCTGGTCCACGCCGGTGTTGAGCATGGCGTAGCCGCCGTTGCCCGAGATGCGCTGCTCCACCTCGTCCACCGGCAGCTTCACCGCCGTGGCGATCTTCTCGGCCGTGCCGCGCTTGTCGGTGATCAGGTACGGCGTGGCGGTGACGGCCACCGCGTGCTTGTCCACCGCCAGCTCGCGGCCGTCGGCCGACATGATCGGCCCGCGCGGGGCCGGCAGCTTGATGGTGCTCTCGTGCTGGTCCCTGGCCTTCTGCGACAGCTCACCGGCCTCGACCGTGGCGATCCAACCGGCCCGCAGGGCCATCACGCCGAGCACCGCGACCACCGCGAGGGCGATCACGTGAAGGCGCCGCGAGGGACCCTTCTCGTCGAACCGGCGCCGGCGCTTCGGCCGGGGCCTGTCAGCGCGTGCGCGGCGCCTGTCCTGGCGCAATGCGCGCTTCCTTGGGGACGCTCACGTGAGTCAGCCCGCTGCCGGGCGCCAGCACCAGGCCCAGGCGCTTCGATGCCTGGTCCACCACCTGGCCATCCTTCTCGGCCAGCACCGCACGCAAGCGCAGGATGTCCGACTGCGCCTGGTTGTACATGTCCACCGTGCGGCCGGTCTGCGTGGTGAGGTTGAGCCGCTGCACGTTGACGAACACCACGCCGCCGAGCAGCAGCGCGATGAGCGGCACCAGCACCCACGCCAGCCGCACGCCCTGCAGGCGCAGCCGCTCGCGCAGCGTGGACGTGGTGCGCGAGTGGATGACGCGCGGCCGGGCGGGACGCGTGCCCTGCCCGGGAGCGCGGAGAGGGTGGCTGTCACCGGAACGGTGACTGTCACCGGGGTAGGCCCTGCCCGGCACGCGAACCGTGCGCGCCGCGCCGGACCGGGTGCTCATGCGTCCGCCTTGCGGATGACCCGCAGGCGTGCGGAGTGCGCGCGCGGGTTGGCGGCCACCTCGGCCGTGATGGCCTTGACGGCCCTGGGCGTGACCATGCGGCCCTCGGGCGACTGCCCGCAGCCGCACACCGGCATGTCGGGCGGGCAGATGCATCCGCGCGTGCGGTCGCGCATGAAGCGCTTCACCATGCGGTCCTCCAGCGACTGGAACGAGATCACGGCGAGGCGGCCGCCGGGGTCGAGCAGGTCGAAGGCCTCGGGGAGGGCGCGCTCGAGGATTCCCAGCTCGTCGTTCACCTCGATGCGCAGCGCCTGGAACACCCGCTTGGCCGGGTGGCCGCCCGCGAAGAGCGCCGGCGTGGGCACCGCGCCGCGGATGACCTCCACCAGGTCGCCGGTGGTGGTGATGGGCCGCTCCTCACGATGGCGCACGATGGCGCGGGCGATCTGCTTGGCGTAGCGCTCCTCGCCGTACTCGCGGAACCACCGGGTGAGATCGTGCTCGGAGGCCTTATCCACAAGGTCTGCGGCGGTCACCTCGAGGGCAGGGTCCATCCGCATGTCGAGGGGGGCCTGCCGCGAATACGAGAAGCCCCGCTCCGCGGTGTCCACCTGCATCGACGAGAGGCCGAGATCCATCAGGATGATGTCGGCTTTCGCCCCGTCCGATGCGAGGTCCTCGAGCCCGGTGGCGAAGTCGGCGCGCGCCAGGCGGGCCGGGCACGGCATGTCGGCGGCCAGCGCCTCGAAGTGGCGCGCGGCCTCAGGGTCGCGGTCGATTCCCGTGAGCTGGCCCGTGGGCCCGACGCGCGCGGCGAGCGCGGCGGCGTGGCCGCCGGCGCCGAAGGTGCAGTCCACCACGCGGTCGCCGGGCTCGGGCGCGGTGAGCGCCAGCACCTGGTCGAGGAGGACGGGCAGATGGGGTGCGCCGCCCGGTGCCGCCGGGACGGCCTCGATGCGCGGCGCGGCGGCGGTCATCCCCGGCCCCCGTCGATGCGCTGCGACAGGCGGGCGGCCCGCTGGGCGACGCCGTCCTTGCGCAGCTTCGCGAAGCGCTGGTCGAGGCGCTGGGGATCCCACAGCTCCAGGTACGACCCGGCGCCGACCACCTTCACCTTGCCGTCAAGCCCCGCGTGGTCGCGCAACTCGGCCGGCACCAGCAGGCGGCCCTGCTTGTCGAGGCCCTCCTGCTCGAACGCGCCGGCGAGCAGGAACCTGCTGAGCTCGCGCTGGTCGTCGTCGAGCACGCTCATGCGGCCGAAGGTGTCCTCGATGAACGAGGGCCACTGGAAGCGGGGCACCACCACGAGGCAGTCGTCCAGCCACCAGGCGGTGACGGTGCCATCGGCGAAGGGCTCCCGCAGTCGGGCCGGAATCGCCAGCCGTGATCGGTCGTCGAGGCTGCATTCGTACGTGCCACTGAGAAGACGGGGTGCCACGTCGGGGAACCTACCCCCGGCTTCCCCACAATGCAACCCATTTTCCCCGATTTGTTCTCACATCACCCCACCTGGCCACCCACGGGCACCTCGCAACGCGTCGTGCGCCCCCGACGCGGTTCGTGCAACGCAGAGTGCGGTGAGAACACCTGTTCCGTCCGACCCGGGGCGTACATTTGTTCGCATGAACACGCGAACACACCTCACGCTCGTCCCCGCCACCGACGCGGGGGCACCCACCTATCACCGCCGCTCACGCCGTGTCGGCGCCCCTCCCCCTGGCGGTCGCGCCGCCGGGATCGCCGCCCTGGCCGCGGGCCTCACGCTGGGCCTGGCCCTTGGCGCCGCCGCCACGCTCGGCACGCACCCCGGCGACTACGCGATGCTGCTGCTGCCCGTGGCGGGCGCCGCCGGCATCACGCTGGCCGCGGCCTTTCGCAGCCGCGCCGTGGCGCTCAAACGGCGCCGCGCCGCCCAGCTGCGGCGCGACCGCCTCGACGCGCGCCGCCGGGCCGCCATTCCCAAGCCCGTCCTCGTGCATTCGCGCGATGAGTTCCGTCCGGTACTCATCGCCACCAGGTCCGTCGCGACGCCGACCGGGCGCGCGGCGTAGGGCCCCTGCGCCCGGGGGTGCTGCTCCCACCCCCGGGCGCTCGGGTCATCTGCGGGAATCGCTGATACCGCGCGCGCAGGCGCGTGACCCGGTAACGTCGGCGCCGTGAGCGACGTCGACCGGCTAGCCGTCTTCGGCGACATCCACGCCAACCTCAAGGCCCTCGACGCGGTGCTCTCCGCGATCGCCGACGCAGGCATCACACGGGCCATCGTCACCGGCGACCTGGTGCTGCGCGGGCTCGACCCCGAGAAGTGCGTCGCGCGCGTGCGCAAGACCGGTTGGCCGTGCGTGGAGGGCAACACCGACCGCCGCGTGGTGGGCAAGAAGGTGAAGCCCAAGACCGACGTGCGCGACATGCGCCCGGGCACACGCACCTGGACCAAGACCATGCTCAGCCAGAGGTCCATCGACTGGCTCGACGCCCTGCCGGCCATCGTGGAGGCCGACCTCGGCCCGCATCGCGTGGTCGCCGTGCACGGCGACCAGACCGTGCCGCCCGGCCTGGTCGACAGCGCGGCCAGCGACGAGGAGATCATCTCCACGATGGACGCCCTCGGGGCAGACGTGCTGATCACCGCGCACACGCACTCGCCAATGCTGCGATGGGTGGAGGGCCGCCTCGTGGTGAACCCCGGCAGCGTGGGCGAGGGCACCGCCGACGACCACCGGCCGTGCTGGGCGTGGCTTCGGTCGACCGAGAACGGCATCGAGGCGGCCATCGAGCACCTGAACAGCCCCCTGGCCCCTCCGCGCGACAAGAACCACCGCAGGGGCGAGTAGGCGCAGGCGCCCCGGGGGGAGCAGACCGCTAGCGCGCCGCCCGGCGCGCGATGGTCACCAGTTGCCCCCCATGCCCCACGGCGCGGGCGGTGGCGGCCACGGGAATCATCGCGGCGGCCAGCGCGCGGCCCAGCAGGCCCGTGCCCGGGTGCACCTGGGGGTCGAGGCCCGGTGCGATCGAGTAGGCTACCCCCGACGGGTAGCCCCACCCGCCCCGCGTGCCGATGTCGGCCACCGAGAACCGCGATGCCCCCAGCACCAGCCGCAGGGAGTCCTCGTCGAAGTGCCAGCGGTGACGCGAGGGCTCCCACCCGTGCCAGCGCGGCCCGAATGCCCGGGCCTCGGCGGAGCGGCGGTTGGGCACCGCCACGCCCAGAAGGCCGCCGTCTGCCAGCACGCCGGCCACCGTGCCCAGCCCGGCGTCGAGGTGGTGCAGGTGCTCCAGCACGTGCCACATCACCGCGGCCTGCGCCGTGCGCCCGTCCATCACCGCGGGCAGGTCATCCACCCCGGCGCGCACCACCTCCACACGGGCCCCCGCCGGAAGCGACGACATCATCGCGTGCGCCCGCATCTCCTCCGCCGGGTCGGGCTCTATGGCGATCACCCGGAACCCGCGCTCGGCCAGCACGCGCGCGCGAAGCCCCGATCCCGCGCCCACATCCACCACGGTGTCGCCCGGGGCGAGGCGCCGCATCAGGTGCGACAGCCCCGCCGACACGATGCGCGATGCCAGGCGGTGCTCAACCTCGCCCGACGGCGACGCGGCCGGGGCGGCCGCCAGGTCGTCGGGCGCCGGCTCGGTGAAGCCCACCCCGCACACGCGGGAAGCGCACAGGCGGATGCTCGCCGGCGGCCCCTCGGTGCGGTCGCGGGGCGTGAGCAGGTAATGCGACTCGGCGCCGCAGCGGGGGCAAAGGGTGGCGTCCGGCATGGCGCTGACCATATCCGCTGGCGTCAGGTGGCCACGTCGTGGGCGGCAGTGATGCAGCGGGCCAATCGATCACTGCGGGCCGATCCACGGCGGCAACATGACCCCGGGCGGTGCGGGCCGCGCCGGGCGCGGTCGCCGTGGTGCCCGGGGGCGATCGGGCCGTGCGGCCGGAGGCCGCACGATGGGGCGAAGCGGCGCCTCGATGAGCTTGATGATCGCCGGCAGCGGACGCACGGGCGCCCGGCGGCCCAGGCTGGTGGACCGCACGGCGAGCAGGCCGATGAACAACAGCACCAGCACGATGACGATGCCGAGGTATTCAGCGGTCGTGGATCCGCGCTGGTTCACGGGCCGCCGATCGCGATTCCCACCTGCGCAGCCATCTCCACCACCATCACTCCCAGCACCAGCAGCATGGCGCCGGGCACCATGACGAGCGCCACCACCAACTGGATGCGCGGGGCCGCCCGCGCCGCGCGATCGCGTGCCCGCTGCCGCCGCGCGGCCCGCAGCGCCTCGGCCTGGCCGGCGAGCGCCGTGGCCAGCGGGGTGCCAAGCTCCTCGGCCTGCAGCAACGATGCCACGAGTCGACCGACGTCCTCTGATGCCGTGCGCGCCGCCAGCGCCCGGTAGGCCTCGCGCCGCGGGGTGCCGAGCGCCTGGTCGGCGAGGGTGGCGCGCACCTCCTCGCCGAGCGATCCACCGAGACGGTCGGCGGCTAGCGCAAGAGCCGGGTCGAGGGCCATGCCGGCCTCCACGCAGATCACCATCAGGTCGAGGAGATCGGGCAGCGCATCGACGATGTTGACCCGCCGGGCACGCGCCTGCCGCGCCACGGCGCGGTCGGGTGCCAGGCGTCCGAGCACCGCGCCCGGGGCCGCGAGGGCGACAAGGGGAAGCGCCACCACGCCCAGCACCGCGCCGGCAATGAATCCCGCCACCGCCCCACCCGCGCGAGCGCGCACCAGCGCAAGCCCGGCGATGTCCGCCGCCAGCCCCGCCGCCACGAGCGCGTCGGCGTTCGGCTGGCCTGCGATCGCGGTGCGAAGGCGGGCGGGCACCGGGAGGCGTGCGAGAAGGGCCACCTGCCGCGGCAGCACATGCTCCGGGAGCGGCGCGCGATTGCGGCGCAGCACGATCCACCCGATGGCCGCGCTCAGGATTGCGGCCGTCGCCATGAGCGCCGTGGGCGACGGCATCACGGCCGCACCGCCGCGATGCGCCGGATGATGAGGATTCCCGCCACCTGCAGCAGCACCGATGCCAGAAGCACGATGGCCCCGGTGGGCGTGGACGCCGTGCGGCTGATCAACCCCGGAGCCGCGGCCTCGGCAAGGGCGGCACCCAGCACGGGCAGCGCCGCGACCATCCATGCGGTGGCGCGTGCCTGGGCCGTGGCGCCCCGCAGCTCGCGTGCAAGGCGCCCGCGCTCCTCTAGGCGCGCGGCCATGTCGCGCAGGGCACGCGCGAGGTCGCCCCCGGTGCGCCGCTGCACGAGGATGGCCGTGACCAGCAGGCCCAGGTCCGGGTCAGGCAGCCGGTGCGCCAGGCCCGCCAGGGCATCGTCCACGCGTGCCCCCAGCTCCATCTCGCCCGACGCGCGCCGAAGCTCGGCGCCGAGCGGATCGGGGGTGTCCCTCGCCGCCCGCACGATCGCCTGCCGCAGGGATAACCCGGCTGCCACGGCGCTCGCCAGCATCTGCGCCACGGACGGCATGGCCTCGCCCACGCGTCGCAGGTGCCGGCGGTCGGCGGCGGACAGGAACACCCGCAGGCCGATCACCCCTACCAGCAGCCCCGGCAGGGCCATCAACGGACGGCGCAGCACCACCAGCAGCACCAGCGCGCTCACGAGGCTCGCCGCGAGCGCGCACCCGAGCAGCAGGGCGGGATCAACGGCGAGGCCTGCGCGCTCCGCGCGGCCCGCCAGCGCGCGAGCCCCGGGAAGCCACGCCGGCATGGCGCCCCCACGGCCGCGACGCGTGGGAAGCGCACCGGCGGCCGCGGCAGCACGGGCCCCAGCCACCAGCGCCAGCGCCGAACCGGCAGCCAGCAGCGGTCCCACGACGCCGCTCACGATCCCCGCGCGCGGCCGGCATCACGGCGCACGTCATCGCGCCAGCGCGCCGCGGCGGGGCTCCAGACGAACCCCCCGTCGCCCGCGGGACGCCAGCGGCAGATGCGGCGCACGTCCGGACCGTCGGGGCCACGCACGACCTCGGCGAGTTCCACGGTGCGGCGTGCACCCGTGGCGTCACGCGCCTGGTGCACCACCAGATCGACCGCGCTTGCCACCTGGTCGGCCACCGCACGCCATGGCAGCTCGAGGTCGCCCATAAGGGCCAGGGTCACGAGCCGGCGCAGCGCCTCGTGCGGGGACGATGCATGCAGCGTGGACAGCGATCCCTCGTGCCCGGTGGTGAGCGCGCTGATCATGTCGAGGGCCTCACCGCCGCGCACCTCTCCCACGATGATCCGATCGGGGCGCATGCGCAGCGCGTTGCGCACGAGCGCACGGATTGGCACGGCGCCGCGCCCCTCCACCCCGGCCGGCCGGGACTCCAGGCGCACCACGTGCTGCAGTGGAAGGCGCAGCTCAGCGGCGTCCTCGATGGTGATCACCCGCTCCGATGCGTTGATTGCCGAGCAGAGGGCGGCGAGGGTGGTGGTCTTGCCGCTGCCCGTGCCTCCCGTGACCAGGATGTTGCGCCGCGCGGCCACGGCGGCATGCAGGGCCTCGAGCATCTCCGGCGACAGCGCGCCCAGCCGCACCAGGTCGTCGCCCTGCAGTCGCTCGCCCGGGAAGCGCCGCACGGTGAGCACCGGGCCATCGATGCTGAGGGGTGGCACCACGGCATTCACGCGGGAGCCGTCGGGCAGGCGGGCATCCACCATCGGGCTGGCCTCGTCGAGGCGACGGCCTAGCGGGGCGAGGATGCGGTCGATCACATGCAGCAGGTGGTCGGAGTCCGCGAAGCGGGTATCCACGGGCTCGATGCGACCGGCGCGCTCCACCCACACCCGCGCGTGGCCGTTGACCATGACCTCGGTGACATCGGGGTCGCGCAGCAGGGGCTCCAGAGGGCCCAGCCCCAGCATGGCGTCCACCACCGCCGTCACAACTGCGCCGCGGGCGTCGGACGACAGGATGTGCCGGCCGTCGTCGAGCGCATCCTCCGCGAGCGAGGCCACGGCCTGGCGCGTGGCCGAGCCCGCCTGCACGAGGCCACCGCGCACGATGGAGGCCCGGATCTCCTCCACCAGTGCCGGATCGGCTGGCGCGCCGCTCATGTGATGGCCCCGATGGCCGCGACCGCCCGGGCCAGCCCGCGACCGCGCGCCGGCTGGGCCGCTGCCACGCGGGATGCGGCGCGGTCGTCGCACGGCACGCTGGCGATGACATCCAGCCCGATCGCACGCGAGAGCGTGCGATCGGACACACGCTCGCCCGCAGGAAGGTGACTGGCCACGCACGCGGCCCTGCGCCACTGGCCCTCGCGCAGCACGGCCACGGCCCGCGCCGTGCCGTGAACGGTGCGCGGCGCCACCACCACCACGAGGTCGGCACGCGCTGTGAGCGCGGCGGCCAGCACGGTGTCGCCCCGTCCAGCATCGGCCACCCATGATGACCGCGTGGTGACATGGGTGGCGAAGGCATCGGCGGGTGCCGCCGACCAGTGGATGAGCGCCGCCGGGGTACGCGCTCCGGCCATCACGTCGATGCCCGCGGGGTGGCGGTGCACCAGATGGCCCAGGTGATCGGGCCCGAGGCTATCCCCGAGGTCATGTAGGTCATCGAGCGCCCGCGTGGCCGGGATTCCCCACAGGGCTGACGGACCGCCGCCGTGGGCATCGAGGTCGACCACCAGCACGGCCTCCCCTGCCTGTGCCCGCCCAAGGGCCACCGCGCAGGCCAGCGTGGTCGCACCGCAGCCGCCCGTGGCGCCGATCATGACGATGCCGCTCATGGCTCCGATGCCGGGCGGGCGACCACGCGCACCTCGCGGGCGAAATCCAGGGCGCGCGTGACCTCGAGGGCCTGCTCGGCGGTGACGCGCAGCAGCAGGGCATCGCCGCTGCCATCACCACGCGACACATCGTCGCGCATGATGGACAGCACCTCGGCGCCCGATACCACCACGCGCGTGCGGCCCGCGAGCCCCTCGCCGTCCGACGCCAAGACATCCACGCGCGCGCCCGGCGAGGGCGCGGCGGCGGCCGCACCAAGCGCCCGCAGGGGCACGGCCACGGCCCTCTCCCCGGCCACGAGCGGTGCCGGTCCCAGGCCCGGTGCTCCGCCGAGCGCCGCCTGGGTGAGCGGCTCCCCTGCCGACACGGGTGCCACGGTGCGCCGACCGCTGGCCTCGGCGGCATCCACCAGCATGCCCGGCAGCAACGCCGCCGCCGGCACGCTGGCGTAGGCCAGCAGGCCCCGTGCGCTGCCCGTGCCGATCACCTCGCCGGCAGGAATCGCGCGCGCGGCCACGATGACCCTCGCGACCGGCTCGTTGCCCTGCCCCACGCCACCGGCGAGCATGAACGCGGCGGCGGCGAGCACGGCTGCCACCACGAACCACCACCCCGAGCGGCGGATGCGAAGCGCCCTCACGGGGTGTCCGCCCTCTCACCGCACGACGGGCATGGCGCGCGGTTCGCGCCCCCCGCATGGCACCACCGGCACCGGCGCCAGGCGCAGTCACACCAGCGCGCGAGGACGTCTGCCCCGACCGCCGGCACCATCAGCTCGTCCTCGCCCCAGGGGCGCAGGGGCAGGTTGGCCGGCGACATGGACGCCAGGCCCACGGCGACCTGGGCCCTGCGCAGCAGGTCGTCCGGCTCGCAGTCGCGCGACCACGTGGCGATGAGGGCCGCCGCCCATCCCGCGGCCGGCACCTCCGGCGGGAGCCAGACCAGGTCGCGCCCCAGCACGATGCTGATCGCCGCCAGCGGCGCCATGGATGGGTCGGCCCACGGTGGCCGCGCAAGCACCAGCGCGCCGCGGCCGGCGTCGTCCAGCACGTCCACCACCGCCTCGGCATCAATGCGCGACGCGCGGCGCCCCAGCGGCGGCGTGGCGCGCACCCCGCCTGCATCGGCGAGCCCCGCCGCCGCGGCAACCTCATGGGACATCACGAGCGTCACCGGTGGGGCGTCAGGCATCATCCGCGACGAGCCGGTAGCCGAGCCCCCAGACGTTCACCACGTAGCGCCGTCCGCCCGACGCGGCCGCGAGCTTGCGCCGCAGGCGCGACGCGTGGCTGTCCACCGTGCGGGTTCTGCCCATCGACTTGTAGCCCCACACATCGCGCAGCAGCTCCTGCTTGCTCACCACCCGCCGCGGATCGCGTGCCAGCGCGGTGAGCAGGCCGAGCTCCTTGGCAGACAGCACCACGGGCGCATCCGAGATGGTCACCCGCCGCGCGCGGCGGTCGATCACGATGTCGTCCACGCGCAACACGCCTGCCGACCACTCGCCGTCCGCCCGGCGCATGAGCGCGCGCAATCGGGCCAGGATCTCGACGTAGGCCACCGGGGTGCCCACCACCTCATCGGCACCGCGCTCGAGGGCGCGAACCACGCGGTGCGGCTCGCATGCGCCCGACACGCCGAGCACGGGAATCGCGGCGTCCCAGGGGTCGTCCGGCCCGCCCTCGCGCACGAGCCCCACGGCCTCGAGGCCACCCGATGACGGCATGTCGAGGTCCACGATCACCGCCGACGGGCATGCGGAGTTGAGGACGCCCTTCACCTCGTCGGGGTCCGCGGCCAGCATCACCACGAAGCGGTCGGCCTCCAGGTCGGCCGCGAGGCTGCCCGACGCCGGACGGGGGCCCACCAGCAGCACCGAGTGATGGGGAGCCTGCGTGGTCATGACATCTCCGATCATCCGGGGGAGCCGTGTGCTCCCTGTGACCGGTTGACGCGCGGGGCGCGCGCATGCTCCCCCCGGCGGGGTCGCGAAATCACGCAGCGTGCGGGAAAAGGTCCGCGCCCGTGAGCCACACCTGATCACCCGGCGCCAGATCAAGCACGCCGCACGCCGCCTCGATCACCGCATGCGCCCCCCGGCATGAGGCGCCCCGACGCGGGAGTGGATCGACCACGCGGAGCACGCGCCCCTGGCCGTCGACGAACACCGCCGCGATGCGCGCGCGAAGCCCGACGCCGTGCACCGCGGCGCACGGCAGCAGCACGAGGGCCTCATCGGGCGCGGGGTCCGGCGTGCCCAGCATGCCCACGAGGCGGCCGGGCGGGCGGGCGGCCACGTACGCCCGTGCCGCCACAACGGTGACCCGCGACGCTGCCGAGGTGCGCGATGCCCCGGCGGTACCCCGCGAGCCCGGCATTGCGCTCAAGGCCAGGAGCATGCCGCCTTTCCTGCCCAACCGATCGATGCGCAGCCTCGCCATGCGCGCATCGTGGGCGACGCCGGCGCACGCGTGGCACCCGCGGGGTGACGACTACCTCAGGGAGTGTCCCATCGGCGTGGCGTACTCGCGCGCAGGCCGCCCCTACTCCGGCTGGCTGATGCTCCCCTGCAGCGCGGCCATGGCCCGGGCGAACAGCAGGCCCATGGCGTCGGCGGCCTCATCGGCGCTGTCCACGGGCTTCAGCGCGCCCATGCCGGCGGATGCCATCTGCACCGCCAGCTGGATCACCTGGAAGCGGTCGACCGGCTGGATGTGCCCGCCGCCCTCGGCCCGGATCTCCTCCATTGCCTCGCGCTGGGCGCGCATCATCTCCTTGAGGCGCTCCTTGAACTCCTCCGAAGCGCCCTCGCCGAAGGCGAAGCCGAACGGGAATTCCTCGTCACTCATAGCCTGATCTCCCTCAGCGGCGTGCGGCTGAACATGTGGATGGTGTCCACGAAGCGCACGGTACGCGATTGCAGGTCCATCACGATGGAGTGCGTTCTGGCGCCGTCGCTGAAGTAGCGCACGCCCTTGAGCAGGTACCCATCGGTCACGCCCGTGGCCAGCACGTACATCGGCTGCGGCGCCAGGTCGCGCGCCGTGAGCACGCGGTCGGTGTCCTCGAGGCCGAAGGCCTTCAGGCGCTCGCGCTGGGCGTCGTCCTTGGGCCACAAGCGGGCCTGGATCTCCCCGCCCAGGCACTCGAGCGCGGCCGCGGTGATGACGCCCTCGGTGCTGCCGCCGATGCCCATGTACACGTGGTCGCCGGTGCCGCGCACGGCCGCCGACATCGATGCCGTGATGTCGCCGTCGGGGATGAGCTTGATGCGTGCGCCGAGGGCCCGGACCTCCCCGATGAGCTCCTCGTGGCGCGGGCGGTCGAGCACTATCACCGAGAGGTCGCGGATGCGCCGGTCGTAGCAGCGCGCGATGGTGTCGAGGGTGTCGGCGATGGGCGCCGTTATGTCGACCCGGCCCTTGGCGTTGGCGCCCACGCAGAGCTTCTGCATGTACATGTCCGGAGCGGCCATCACGCCGCCGGGCGCGCCGATGACGCACACGGCGATGGCGCCGGCGTCGCCGCGCGCCACCAGGTCGGTGCCCTCCAGCGGGTCGACGGCGATCTCGCACGGCATGCCGCCGGTGCCCAGCACCTCGCCCACGTAGAGCTCGGGTGCCTCGTCCTTCTCGCCCTCGCCGATGACCACCTCGCCGGTGATGGGCATGGCGCTGAACTCCTTGCGCATGGCGTCCACGGCCGCGCCGTCGGCGGCGTGGCGGTTGCCCTGCCCCACCCAGCGGGCCGACGCCAGGGCGGCCTGCTCGGTGACGCGCAGGAAGTCGGTGGCAGGCACGATCTCGTGCCCCTCGAGCCCGACAGGCACCGTGGCGTGAACATCGTTGGTGCTCATGCGTCCTTTCGCGACAGCCGCGCGGCGTGGTCCTCGTTGAACTTCTCGATGCCCTGGGCCGTGAGCGGGTGGTGCAGCATCTGGTGGAACACCTTGGGCGGGATGGTGGCGATGTCCGATCCCATGCGGGCGGCCTCCATCACGTGCACCGGCGTGCGGATGCTCGCGGCCAGCACCTCGCAGTCGAAGTCGGACGCCGCGAAGGCCTCCACGATCTCCGCCAGGTGGCCCAGGCCGTCCTCGTTGATGTCGTCGTAGCGGCCCACGAACGGCGACACGAACGCCGCGCCGGCCGATGCGGCCAGGATCGCCTGGTTCGCCGTGAAGCATAGGGTCATGTTCACGCGGATGCCGTCGCGCGCCAGCGCCGAGGTGGCGCTGAGCCCCTCGCGGCTGGTGGGCAGCTTCACCACGATGCGCGGGTCGATCGCCGCCAGGCGCTGGCCCTCGCTGATCATTGTGGGAACGTCGTCGGCCACCACCTCGGCCGACACCGGGCCGTCCACGATCTCGCAGATCTTCCGGTAGATGTCGTCCTCATCACCCTCCACCTGCGAGAGCAGGGTCGGGTTGGTGGTGGCGCCGCTCAGCACCCCCCACGATGCGATCTCCTCGATATCGGCGAGGTTCGCGGTGTCGATGTACAGCTTCACGGTGGGCCTCCGGAGGCGTGAACGCGTCCCGGCGACCCTACCAGCCGGGTTATGCGGCCCTCTGCCGCCGCACCGCGCCCCGCACCCACACCACCGAGCCCGCCGTCACCAGCCCGCCGGCCACCAGCAGGACGATGGCGATGGTGAGGCTGTCGCTGCCGCCGGGCTCTGATCCGGCGATGTAGGCGCCCTGGGCGTCGGGCGCCCAGCGCACGCGCATTCCACTGTTCCACGACGGAGTGCGGAACACCGGGTCGGGGCAGCCCGCGCGCCCCGACGCCACGCAGCCGAGGTACCTCTCGCGGCTCGCCCGGTTTGCGGCCTCCACCTGATCAGGGCTCACCGTCCAGCGGAACGCCTGGCCGTCGGCCATCAGGGGCACGCTCCGGGCCACCACCCTGCCCTTGTCGTTGATGTTGCCCATGGGCGTGGACGTGCAGGTGCGCACGCGGTTGTAGAGCGCGCACGCTGCGAAGGCGCCCGTGGGATAGAAGAGCGCCCACCGCGCGCCAGGGCCCGTGAGGGCGGCATCCTCCTGCTCCCGGTTCACGAGCCCCGCCACGCCCCCCGCGAGGAGCACAAGCCCCAGCACCACGCCTACCACCGGCCAGATGAGCTTCCTCACGCGGCGCCCCCCTGGGTGCGCATGCGCCTGCGCGCGTATTCCTCGAGCACCGCCCCTGCGAGGATGAGCACGACCGCCAGCACGAAGTACCACTGCCCACGTCGGGTTCCCTCGGCCGCCTCGACGGTCATGGTGCCGGGCACCCACGCAACGCGCACGGTGTCGCCGGTGCCCTCGATGTCGGCGGCGCTTCCGGCGTACGTGAGGCCGCGCGCGGCCACCTGCTCGGCGATGATGATGTCACCCACCCACTGGCCCTCCACCTGGCGCCGGGGCCGGAAGTCCACCAGCGGCGCACCGGCGTCGGTGACCGGTACGTCCTGCGTGGCGCACCCGGCCCAGGCCAGCACGCTGCCCCCCGCGATGAGGAACCCGGCGATGATGAACAGGGTGAGCCCGGGAATGCCCCGCATGGGCAGGCACTCTGGCATATGCTCGCCCCCGTGCGGCTGCGCTTCTCCCTCCCCATCCTCGTGTTCGTCGCCGGGGCGTCCACCCTGGCCGCCGAGCTCACTGGTGCCCGCCTGCTCGCGCCATGGTTCGGGGCCAGCAACCTGGTGTGGGCGAACGTGATCGGGCTCACGCTCATCTACCTGTCGCTGGGCTACTGGCTGGGCGGCAAGATGGCCGACCGCTACCCCAACCCGCGCGTGCTGGGCGGCGTGGTGATCGTGGCCGCCGTCACCGTGGCAATCCTCCCGCTGGCGCTCACGCCCATCTTCCAGGCGGCTCAGGGGGCGTTTGCCGATCTCTCGGCGGGGGCCTTCGTGGCCTCGTTCGTGGGCACCATGCTCATGTTCCTGGTGCCCATCACCCTGCTCGGCACGGTGTCGCCATGGGCAATCCGCCTCTCGGTGAAGGACGTCGAGACCGCCGGCTCGGTGGCCGGGCGGCTGTATGCGATCTCCACGGTGGGCAGCATCCTCGGCACCTTCCTGCCGGTGCTGGTGCTCATCCCCGCCATCGGTACCCGCGCAACGCTGTTCCTCATCGCGGGGGTGCTGGCGCTGGCCGCGGTGCCGCTGCTGGGCGCGAGGGCCGTGGCGGCGCCCATCGTGCTGGTCGCGATGATGGCCCTGCCGCTCGGCACCATCAAGGAGGAGCCCGGCGAGACGGTGCTGTTCGAGGCCGAGTCGCCGTACCAGTACGTGCAGGTGACCGAGAAGCCTGATGGCGAGCGAATGCTCCGGCTGAATGAGGGCTGGGCGCTGCACTCGGTGGTGCCCGCCGGCGGCGGGGCGCTGACCGGG
The DNA here is from genome assembly GCA_016870155.1 of Actinomycetota bacterium. Lineage (GTDB taxonomy): Bacteria > Actinomycetota > Thermoleophilia > Miltoncostaeales > Miltoncostaeaceae > SYFI01. The sequence continues at coordinate 76,760 of VGCE01000002.1, forward strand.
GGCTACTGGGACGCCTTCCTCACCCTCCCGCTGCTCACGCAGAACACCAATGCCCGCATCGCGATCCTCGGCAACGCCGGCGGCACCACGGCGCGCGCCTTCCGCCTCACGTGGCCCGGGGTGCACGTGGACGGCGTGGAGATCGACCCGGTGGTCACCGACGCGGGCAATAAGTACCTCGACATGGCCGGGCCCAACCTCACCACCCACGAGGCCGACGCCCGCTTCTGGCTGGCCGGCGACCGCGGCCCGTTCGACGCCATCATCGTGGACGCCTACCGCCAGCCGTACATCCCGTTCCACCTCTCCACCGTGGAGTTCTTCGAGGAGGTTCGCGACCGCCTGGCTCCCCACGGCGTGGTGGCCATCAACGTGGGTACCCCGCCCGACCAGACCGAGGTGGTCGACCGCATCGCGTCCACCATGCGCAGCGCGTTCCCCGCGGTGCTCACCGCGCGCTACGGGAAGTTCAACAGCGTGGTGCTGGGCTTCATGGATGCCGCCGATGCCGCAGGCGCCCGCGCGCGCCTGGCCTCCGCCCGGGGCGACACCGCCGAGGCCGCGCGAATCCTCTCCCCCCTGCTCACCGAGGTTCCGGCGGGCGGCAAGGTGTTCACCGACGACCTCGCCCCGGTGGAGCAGATGACCGACGGGGCGATCCTCGACTACCTGAACGAGGGTGCGCCGGGGGTGTAGGCCGCCCGCGGTTCACGGTCGGGAGGACCCGCATAAATCGCCATCACAGTCTCGCCGCAGCGCTTGCCGTTGCCGCAACGGCCTCCGCCCTGCTGCTGGCCGGGTGCGGCGGCGGCACCACGCTCGACCTGACCGTGCGCAACGACAAGCGCACGGTCGTGGATCTCACGGCGGCCGGCGCCACCCAGGGCGACCTTCTGGCCGTGAACGGTCACCTGCTCGACTCGGGCGGAGCGACGATCGGCGGGTTCCACCTGGACGCGGCAGTGGTGGCGACCACCCGCGTGCGCGAGGTGCGGGCCACCAACGCCTACATCTCGTGGAAGGACAGCCCCGACTCCCTTGTGTTCTCCGGTGCGCCCGAGTTCCCCGCCGGAGGCGGGCTGCCCACGGGGCCCATCCGATTCGCCGTGGTGGGCGGCACGGGTCAGTACGCCGGGGCGGGTGGCCAGGCGACGGTCACCTTCGAGAAGCCGAATATCTTCCGGTGGGCCATCGAGCTGAAGTAGCCCAAGGGTTCGCAGGCGCGATAGGTGATGCCCGGCTCACCCCGCGCACGGGGGAGCCGGCTACTGCCAGCGGGCCCTGAGGCCGGTGGGAGCCACGCGCTCCACGCGCACCTGGGCGTCCACCGACTGGCCCGCCAGCACCTCGCGGGCGGCGGCGGCCACGTCAGATGCGCCATCGGTGGTGACCCAGATGAGCATGCTGGGGCCCGACCCCGACACCGTCACGCCGAGCAGGCCCGGTGAGTCGATGGCCTTCAGGGCGTCGAGCCCCGGGCAGAACGGCCCGCGGTAGGGCTCGTGCAGGCGATCCTCGAGGAACTCCGGGGTCTCATCAACCCACCCGCGCTCGAGGGTGAGCAGCAGGCCGGCGGTGGCCGCGATGGAGTGCGCGGCGGTGCTGACGGGTACCTCGGCGGGCATCGACCGGCGGGCCCGGTCGGTGCTCACGCGCGACGACGGGATGACCACCACCAGCGCGAGGCCGTCCGGCGGCTCGACGCGAAGCGCGCGGGGACCGGGCACGATCGCGGTGATGCCGCCCTCCAGGCAAGCCGCGGCGTTGTCGCCGTGGCCCTCGAGTTCGATGGCGCGGGCGAGGATGTCCGACGGGGCCCAGCGCAGGTCCCCCAGCGCGTTGGCGGCGGCAAGGCCTGCGCACACCGCCGCGGCGGACGACCCCAAGCCGCGGCCGAGGGGGATGCGGTTGCGGCAGGTGATCTCCAGGCCGTCCAGATGGGGCAGGCCGAGCAACATGGCGCGGCAGAGCAGGTTGCCACCGTCCTCGGGCACCTCCCTCGCCCCCTCGCCGTCCACGTGCACCTCGAGGGGTCCGGGGCGGCGGCGGATGACCACCTCGTTCGCGAGGTCGAGCGCCAGGGCCAGCACGTCGAAGCCCGGACCCAGGTTGGCCGAGGTGGCGGGCGCCGTGATGGTGAGCGCGGCGGCGTCAGTCCCCATAGAGCGCCTTCTCGGCGGCCGCGTAGTCGGCGGGGATCTCGGTGACCCCACCGCTCTGGGAGATGGCCGTGTCCGGGTCCTTCAGCCCGTTGCCGGTGAGCACGCACACCACGCGCTCACCCGGGGTGAACCTGCCGGCGGCGTGCGCCTTGATGATCCCCGCCACGCTGGACGCCGATGAGGGCTCGCAGAACAGACCCTCGCTGCTGGCCAGCATGCGGTAGGCGGCGAGGATCTCCTCGTCGCTCACGCTGTCCACGCCGCCGCCCGAGCAGGCCATGGCGGCCATGGCCTGCTCGCCGCGCACCGGGTCGCCGATGCGGATCGCCGTGGCGATGGTCTCGGGGGCGTTCACCACCTCGCCGCGCACGAGCGGGGCCGCGCCCTCGGCCTGGAAGCCCATCATGCGCGGCAGGCGGGTCGACCGGCCGGCGTCGCGGTATTCGCCGAAGCCCATCCAGTAGGCCGAGATGTTGCCCGCGTTGCCCACCGGGATGCACAGCACGTCGGGGGCGTCGCCCAGGGCGTCACACACCTCGAACGCGGCGGTCTTCTGTCCCTCGAGCCGGAAGGGGTTGAGCGAGTTGACCAGCGCGATGGGGTGGTTGTCGGCCAGCTCGCGCACGATGCGCAGCGCATCGTCGAAGTTGCCATCCACCGCCAGCACCTTGGCGCCGTAGATGAGGGCCTGCGCCAGCTTGCCCAGGGCGATGTTGCCGCCGGGGATGATCACCGCGCAGGTGAGGCCCGCGCGCGCGGCGTAGGCCGCTGCGGCGGCAGAGGTATTGCCGGTGCTGGCGCAGATCACTGCGGTGGCACCCTGCTCCACGGCCTTGCTCATGGCGAAGCACATGCCGCGGTCCTTGAACGACCCGGTGGGGTTGAGCCCCTCCAGCTTCACGTGCACGTCAAGCTCGAGGCACTCGGACAGCTTGTCGAGGCGCACCAGCGGAGTGGCGCCCTCGCCCATGCTGATCACCGGCGTGGCGTCGGTCATCGGCAGGAACTCGCGGTAGCGCTCGACCAGCGGGGTGCGGCGCAGCGCCGACGCCGTCATGGCGGTGCCTCGCCGCTCCCGACCACCGCGATGAGCACCGGCGGGGCGGTGACCTCCGGCATCTGGGCGAGGCGGCCGATGGCCTCTGCCACCTGGGCCTCGGGGCTGCGGTGCAGGATCATCACCAGGCGCGCGCTGTCGCCCTCGCCCCGCTGCAGCACGGTGAGTATCGACACTTCGCTCTCGCCCAGCACCGACGACACCCGCGCCAGCACGCCGGGCTCGTCGGCCACCTCCAGGCGCAGATAGAAGGCGCTCTCGAGGGCGTCGTCGGCGGCCATGGGGCGACCGGCGTCGGCGAGCGCGCCGCCCAGGAACGACCCGGGGCGGCTGCCGAGGATCGACAGCACGTCGCTCACCACGGCCGAGGCGGTCTCGGTGCCGCCCGCGCCCGGGCCCACCAGCATGATCTGCCGCACCATGCTGCTCTCGAGCAGCACGGCGTTATCGGCGCCGTCGATGGCGGCCAGCGGGTGGTCGCCCGGCACCAGCGCAGGATGCACGCGCACCGACACCGCGCCGTCCACCAGGCGCGCGATGCCCAGCAGCCTCATGACGAAGCCCAGCTCGTTCGCCATGTCCACGTCCTGCGACTGCAGGTCGTCGATTCCCGAGTACGGCACGTCGTCGATGAGCACGCGGGTATGAAAGGCGATGGAGCAGAGAATCGCCATCTTCGCCGCGGCATCCGCCCCGCCGACGTCCTCGATGGGGTCGGCCTCGGCGTAGCCCAGGTCCTGCGCCTGGCCGAGGGCATCGGCGTACGACATGCCGCTCCCCCGCATCTCGCTGAGGATGTAGTTCGTCGTGCCGTTGACGATGCCCATGACCGAGTCGATCTCGGCGGCGAGCAGGCTCTCGCGCAGAACCTTGATCACGGGAATCGCCGCGCACACCGATGCCTCGAAGCGGATCTCGCTGCCGCCCTCCTCGGCGGCGGCGAGGAGCTCGGGGCCGTGGCGGGCCAGCAGCTGCTTGTTGGCGGTGACAACCGAGGTGCCATGGCCGAGTGCCCGCAGCAGCCACTCGTGCGTGGGGTCCACCCCGCCCATCACCTCGACGATGATGTCGATGGCGTCGTCGCCGAGGATCTCCTCGGGGTCGGTGGTCAGCACCGACGGGTCGACGCCCGGGCGGTCGGCCTGCAGGTCGCGCACCAGCACCTTCACCACCTCGATGCGGTGGCCGGTGGCGCGCTCGATGGTGCCCGCGGTCTCGTGCAGGATGCGCAGCACCCCCTGCCCCACCGTGCCGCAGCCCATCATGCCGACGCGGACGACGTCGCTCACAGGTCCCTCGCCACCAGCTCGGCGTAGGTCTCGCGGCGCACCACCAGAGTGGCCTCGCCATCATCGACGAACACCACGGCGGGGCGCGTGACTCCGTTGTAGTTGCTGGCCATGGCCACACCGTAGGCGCCCGTGGCGGGAAGGCACACCAGATCGCCCGGGCCGATGGGCGGCAGCTCGGCCTCCTGGATGAGCACGTCGCCGCTCTCGCAGTGCTTGCCCACCAGGCGCAGCACCTCGGTGGCCTCGGCCTCGGGGCGCGCGGGCAGGAGCGCCTCGTAGGTGGCGCCGTAGAGCATGGGACGCATGAGGTCGCTCATGCCGCCGTCCACCGCGGCGTAGCGGCGCACGCCGGGGATGTCCTTCGTGCCGATCACGCGGTACACCGTGAGCCCGGATCGGCCCACGATGCTGCGGCCCGGCTCCACCATCACGCGCGGGCGGCTCAGTCCGGCGGAGGTCCACTCCTCGGCCACCGAATCCATCACCATGTCGGCGAAGGCCTCCACCGAGGGCGGCTCGTCGTCGCGGGTATAGGCGATGCCGAGGCCCCCGCCCATGTCCATGATGCCGAGGTCGTCCGCGCCCTGATCCTTCACGAAGGCGGCGAGCATCTGGGCGGCCAGGCGATAGGCGCCGATCTCGAAGATCTGCGAGCCGATGTGGCAGTGCAGGCCCACCAGGTTGATGTTGGACGCCGCGCGGCAGGCGGCCACGGCGGCGGCGGCCAGGCCGCCCTCGAGCGAGAACCCGAACTTGCTGTCGACCTGGCCGGTGGAGATGTAGTGGTGGGTGGATGGCTTGACGCCGGGGGTCACGCGCACCAGCACGTCCTGGGTGCGGCCGCGCTCGCCGGCAAGGCGGTCGAGCAGGGCGATCTCGTCGAGGCCGTCCACCACGATCAGCCCGACCATGGCGTCAAGCGCCTCGCCCAGCTCGCGGGCGTCCTTGGCGTTGCCGTGCATCACGATCTTGTCGGCGGGGAATCCGGCGTGCAGCGCCATGAACAGCTCGCCGCCCGAGGCCACGTCCACCCGCAGGCTCTCCTCGTGCGCCATGCGCAGCAGCGCCTGGGCCCAGAAGGCCTTGCTGGCGTAGATCACCTCGGCCTGGGCATCGTGCGCGCGGAACGCCGATACGTACCGGCGCATGGTGCGGCGCAGGAGCCCGCCGTCGTAGATGACGAGAGGGGTCCCGAACTCCTCGGCGAGCGCGACCACGTCGCACCCGCCGACCGAGAGATGGCCCTCCGGCGTCGTGGTGGCCGACGGCGGAAGCACCTGTGAAAGCGGCTGCATAAGCCGGAGGACAGTAGCAATGCGGGGTAGGCTCGCGCGGCATGGCGACGGCCCCCGAGCACGTGACGATCCCCTCCCGCGACGGCATGCCGCTGCGCGCGCTGGTGCTGGCTCCCGCGCGACCGGTGGCAGCTGCCGGCGGACATCACCGCAGCCTCCATCACAACCCGGCCGTGCAAGGGGACACCGTGGCCGTCCTGGCAGGAGCCCTGCAGGCGTCGCCCCCGACCCCGGTGTCAGGCACATAACCGGCATGGCACGTTCTCGTGACTGATGCCCTCGACACCCTCGCGCGGCAGGTCGCCGCCTGCACCGCCTGCCCACGGCTGGTGGCGTGGCGCACCGCGGTGGGAGAGGATCCTCCCGCCCGCTACCGGGGGCAGGAGTACTGGTCGCGCGGGGTGCCCGGGTTCGGCGAGCCCGACCCATGGCTGTTCATCGTGGGGCTCGCGCCGGCCGCCCACGGCGCCAACCGCACGGGGCGCATGTTCACCGGCGATCGCAGCGCCGACTTCCTGGTGGCCGCGCTGCACCGGGCGGGCCTCACAAGCCAGCCGGCATCGGCCTCGCGCGACGACGGCCTGCGCCTCATCGGCTGCCGCATGAGCGCCGTGGTGCGCTGCGCGCCGCCCGACAACAAGCCCAGCACGACCGAGCGCGACACCTGCATCCCCTTCCTCGCGAGGGAGATCGACCTCTGCCCGAGGTCGAGGGTGGTGCTGTGCCTCGGCGGGTTCGCGTGGGACGGCGTGCTGCGCGTGCTGGGGGCGCGCGGTGACGCCATCCCCCGCCCGAAGCCGCGCTTCGCCCACGGCGCCCAGGCCCGGGTGGGCGGCCTCACCCTGCTCGGCACCTACCACCCGAGCCAGCAGAACACCTTCACCGGAAGGCTCACCCCCGCCATGCTCGACGCCGTGCTGGCGCGGGCACGCGAGATCGCCGACCCCTGAACGCGCCGAGGGCCCGGGCGGAATAGTCCGACCGGGCCCTCGAGGACGGTGAGCGGCAGTGGAGTCGCCAGGGAGCGATTTCGCTCGATCCCCCGGCTGCAGCTGCTCATCAGGGGAGTCGCCCCCTAGCTGCCGCCACCTACGCACATATGGTCTGAAGAAATTTGGACCACCTCCTTTCAGCGATACGCCGATGATAGGAGGGTGGCCCGGACGGACACCGGTCCATCGGTGCACAAACGGTTAAGTGCCTGACACCGGGGTCACGGAGGTCAGGCGGCGAGCACGTCCCTCAGCGCCGCCAGCACCGTCGACAGCTCGTCGCCCGTGATCACCAGCGGGGGCAGGAACCGGACGGTGCGCGGGCTGGTGTTGTTCACCAGGAAGCCCTGCCCGAGCATGTCGAGCACCACCTGGGCGCCGCGGTCGTCGGGCAGGTCGATGGCGCACATGAGGCCGCGGCCACGGGCCTCGGTGGCCAGGCCGTCGTCCACCAGCCCCTGCAGGCCCGCGAGGAAGCACGCGCCCTCCTTGCGCACGTGGTCCTGCAGCGCGGGGTCGTCGAGCACCCGCGCCGCGGCCAGCGCCGACGCACATGCCAACGGGCTGCCCGCGAACGTGCTGCCGTGGTCGCCCGGCTTGAAGGTGTCGTCCACGCCCGGGCGCGCGGTGACGGCCCCGATGGGGAACCCGCCGCCGAGGCTCTTGGCAAGGCACATCACGTCGGGGGTGATTCCGAAGTCCTGGTAGGCGTAGAGCGGCCCGGTGCGGCTCATGCCCGTCTGGATCTCATCCACGATCAGCAGCGCGCCGCTCTCATCGGCCAGCTCGCGCGCGAGGCGCACGAAGTCATCGTCCAGCGGATACACACCGCACTCGCCCTGCACGATCTCAATGGCGATGGCGCAGGTGCGCTCGCTCACGGCCGCGCGCAGGGCGTCGTGGTCGTTGCGCGGCACGTACCGGGCCCCGGGCATGAGCGGCCGGAAGGCCTCCTGCTTGCCCGGTTGCCCCGTGAGCGCCAGCGCGCCCATGGTGCGCCCGTGGAATCCATCTTCGAGCGACACGAACTCCGTGCGCTCGGCGCCGCCGGCCTTTCGCGCCAGCTTGATGGCCGCCTCCGACGCCTCGGCGCCCGAGTTGCAGAAGAACACCCGCCCGCCCATCGAGGTGTCGCGGATCCACTCCGCGAGATCGATCATCGGGTCGGTGTAATACAGGTTCGAGGTGTTGATCAGCACCCCGGCCTGGTCGCGGATGGCCGCCACCACCTCGGGGTGGCAGTGGCCCGCGTTGATCATCGAGATGCCCGACATGCAGTCGAGGTAGCCCCGCCCATCGGGGTCGAACAGCCACGCGCCCTCGCCCCGCACGAACTCCACGGGGTAGCGGCCGTAGTTGCGCATGAGCGCCGCCTGCTCGCGCGCGATGGTGTCCTCGCGGATCACCGGGCTACTCCGCGGTGACCATGGTGCCCAGGCCCCGCTCGGTGAACAGCTCCATGATCACCGAGTGCGGCACCCGGCCGTCCACGATCTGCGCGGCCTCCACCCCGCCGCGGATCGCCGTGCGCACGGCCTCGAGCTTGGGGATCATCCCCTTGTCCACGGTGCCGGTGGCCATGAGGGCCTCGATGTCCGGCAGCGCGCACTTGGCGATGAGGGACTCCTTGTCGTCGAAGTCGTGGTACACGCCCTCGACATCGGTGAGGAAAATCGCCCGGCGGGCGCGAAGCGCCGCGGCCAGCGCGCCGGCCACCGTGTCGGCGTTGATGTTGTAGCTCTGCCCCCGGGCGTCGACGCCCACAGAGGCCACCACCGGCACGAAGTCGCCAAGCGCCTCGAGGATCTCCGGATCGATGCGCTCCACCTCGCCGACGAACCCCAAGTCGCCGCTCGCGGATGTCGCCTGCCGCGCGCGGATGAGCGCGCCGTCGTCACCGGAGAGCCCCGCCGCCTTGGCGCCCGCCACCTGCAGCTGCGCCACGATCTCCTTGTTGATCTTGCCGATGAGAACCATCTTCACCAGCTCCATCGTGGGCGTATCGGTCACCCGCAGGCCGTCGACGAAGTTCACATCGAGGCCGAGCCGGTCGGAGTAGGCCGAGATGTCCGGGCCGCCGCCGTGCACCACCACGGGGTTCATCCCCACGAACTTCAGCAGCGCGATGTCGCGCGCGAACGATGCCCCCAGCTCTGGGTTGGTCATCGCCGCGCCGCCGTACTTGACCACCACGGTGGCCCCGGCGAACTGCCGGATGTACGGCAGGGCCTCGAGCAGCACGGCGGCGCGTGCCTGCACGTCGGCCCGGTCGGGAAGGTTCCTGCGACTCGTCTCGCCCATGGGGGCGGCACGGTATCAGCCGCCTCGCCACCCTCCCCTGCTCGCAGCGGCATTCCGCAATGCGGCATCCGGGCCGGCGATGCCGCGCCGTCAGCCCGAGGCCGATACCTCGACAAGGGTGAAAGACCGGCTGAACACCGGGCGCGCGCCCGGGCGCACCTGCGGCCACGCCGGCGCCCGGTACACCGAGATGCGCGCGGCCTGCGCGCAGTCGCCGTTGGGAACGCAGGTGAGCGCGCCCGACAGCCCGTCGTAGCCCTCCACATCGAGCATCGACCGGCGCAACCCTGAGCGGTTGATGAGCAGGCGGCCGCCGGGCAGCTGCACCGACGCCCGCCGGATGGCCCCGAACAGCAGGTTGGCGGCGTCGTAGGAGGTCGCATGGAACACGCTCGGCGGCGCCTCGCCGTAGGCCTGGCGGTAAGCCGGGATGAAGAACCCGTCATAGAACGGGTCGGCGCGCAGGTCACCGGCGTCGGGGCCCGACGCGTACACGCCCGCGGCTGCGTCCCCCATCTCCTTGAGCGCATCGCGCGCCTGGCAGGCCTCCGACACCACGATGCGCGTGCTGGCGAGCACCGGGGTGGCGCGAATGGCTCGCACGGCTGCCGGGCACGCCGGGGCGAAGGTGGGCAGGAAGATCACCTGCGGGCGCGCCGCCGCCATCTTCGCCACGGCACGGTCGGGCGAGCCACGCAGGGACATCGAGGCCTCGGCCACCACCTTCCCGCCATCGCGCCAGAAGCGGTCGGCGAAGGCCACGCCCAGCGTCTTCGAATAGGCGTCCGGCACCGAGATGACGCCCGCCGTGGTGGCGCCGAGCTTCTCCTTCACGAACGCCGCCACGGCCGCGCCCTGGATGAGATCGTTGAACGCCGTGCGGAAGTAGAAGCGCTCGTGCGTCTTCGGGTCGGTGAGCAGCGGGCTGGTGTTACTGGGCGACATGAGCAGGACGTCCTTCGCGCTCAGCACCCCGGCGGCGGCATCAAACGCCGCGGCCGAGCACGTGGTGCCGATCACCGCCACGAGGTCGGGCTCGAGCAGCAGGCGGCGCGCGCCGGCGATGCCACCCTTGGGCGTGCAGTCCTCCGACTCGCCCAGCAGCGACACCGGATGCCCAAGCAATTCGCCCTGGCGGCCGTCGAACGCGCCGTCGAGGTAGTCGACCGCAAGCTCCACCGCGCGCTTGGCGTCGAGGCCGGCGGAGTCGTCCTCGAACAGCAGGGTGCCCAGGTAGATGGGACGCCCCACCCCCACCTCCACGCAGGCGTTCACGTCGGCGGCGCACTCAACCTGCGCCGCCTGCTGGGCCGAGGGCGGCCCCCCGCAACCGACCAGCACCATCGCGGCCCCAGCGAGGACGGCCAGCGCGAGGCCACCCACCCACGCGCGCAGCATGGTCATCGGATCGTCACCCAGTCGAGGTACTTGCCCGCACGCAACTCGGCGGCGAGCTCGGCCACCGGGGTGACATCCACCAGGAACGATCCGCGGAAGGGCGCGCTGATGGCGAGGATGGCCGCCAGGTCGAGCGCCACGACCAGCACGATTCCGAGCGCCACCCAGCCATAGCGTGGTCCGGCGCGTAGCGACACCAGCAGGCTGTTGGCCACCAGGGCGATGCCGGCGATCACCGAGAGCGAGAAGAGCGCAATGGGCAGCGATTGCGATGCGATCACCACCCGCTGCCGCCGGGCACTGGTGATGCCGTCGAGCGCGGCGCCCAGGGCCGATTGCTCGGCGCTCTGAACGTAGGCGCGGTCAGACAACCGCGACACCCGCCGCTCGAGTTCGCGGAGGCTGTCAAGGGCGGGCGACCGCGCCGCCGCGCCGCTTGCGAGGGCCTGCCAGTCGCCCACCTGGACGTCATCGAGGTACTCGGCCAGGGCGTCCTGCGTGATCTCGGCGTCGGCGGCCGGCAGGCTCGCGCTGGCATACGCGAGGCGACTCGCGGCAGCGACTTCCTGCCCCACGATGCGCTGGGTGTCACGCAGGGTGGAGTACTCGCTGTTGATGAGGAAACCCGTGAGGATCGCGAACAGGCTGCCGAGCGCCGTCATGTAGGCGGCCGCGGTCGTGCCGGCCTTCTCGCGGTTGCCACCACCCATGTATCGGGCGAACGCCCACATCATCGCAGCGCTCACGCCGACCGTGAGCAGGATGATGAGGGGCACCATCACCCACTCGTTGAGTGACACCAGGTAGTCGGTCATGTCCCCGTGAGGTCCCCTCCGGTGGCCGCGTCGAGCGCGTCGCGCGTAGCCGCAACCGCCTCGGGGCCGAGCGGCACGGAGCCCTCATCGTCCGCGGCGGCCGTCCCCACCACCTGCTGGGCGAAGGCCGCCACGGTGGGGTCGTCGCGCAGCGAGTCGGCGTTCACGTATATGTAGAGCGAGCGGGCCAGCGGGTAGGTGCTGTCACGGATGGTCTCGGACTTCGGTGCCACGCACCCCTTGCCGCCATCCACCTCGATGGCGCGCACGGTGCCCTCCCATGGGCGCATGGTGGCGTAGCCGGCGAATGCCAGCGCCGTGGGCGCGCGCACCACCTCGGCCAGCATCACCTGGTCGCTCGCCACCCGCGTGGCGTCCTGGCGGATCGCGGCGTCCTGCCCGCGCTTCTCGGCGCTGGGCTTCACAACGATGTCCTCCACCAGCTTCCTCGTGCCGGAGGCCGAATCGGGGCTGACGACCACGAGCCGCGCCCTCGGGAGCGACGTGCTCGAGCCCAACGACTTCGCGAGCTGCTGGGCGTCCGACCAGCGCGCCACCCCCACCGACTCCGGGCCCACCAGCGCGTAGAGATCGGGCAGGGTCATGCATGCCGGCTGGGCGTTCGATGCCCCTGTGAAGAACACCATGGCGTCACGGGCCAGGAGCAGGCGCACCACCTTCTTGCCCTCGGCCTCGCAGCGGGCCGTCTCGTCCTCCGAGATCTCCCGGCTGGCGCCCGCGATGTCGGCGATGCCGTCGCAGAGCGCAGTGAAACCCGCTCCCGTGCCAGTCATCTTGAGGTCCACGCGGGCAAGGGGGTTGGCCACCGAGAACGTGCCGGCGGCAGACGACATCAGCGGGAGCAGCGTGGACGACCCCGCCACCGACACCGAGCCATCGAGGCTTCCCCCGCAGCCGGGCAGCACGGCGAGGGCGGGCACGGCAAGGAGGAGGAGCAGGGGGCGCATCGCGCCATATTACGGCGACCGAGCGGAGCCAGGGGAACTGTTAAGCGCGGTGGGCTAGGTGCGGTAGTCGGCGTTCACCGAGATGTACCCATGGCCGAGGTCGCTGGCGAACAGCTCCGCGCGGCCGTCCCCGCGACCCAGGCCCACCTGCATCTCGTACTCGGGGCGGGCCATCACGTCGTCGATGCCCGCGCCATCGGGCAGCACGCCGTCGAAGCGCAGGGTGAAGTCCACGTGGCCGCCGGCCTGCGCCAGCGCCTGGCCCACGGCCTGGTGCACGCGACCCCAGTTGGCGTCGCGGCCGAACACAGCGGTGCGCACCAGCGCGCTCTCCCCCACCCCCCGCGCCACGCGCTCGGCCTCGTCATCCTCCAACGCGCCATCCACCACCACGCGCACGGCATGCTCGGCGCCCTCGCCGTCCTTCACCATGAGGATCGCCAGGTACCGGCAGATCGCCCGCAGGGCATCCCCGAACAGCGACAGGTCGTCGCCCTCGATCGGCGGGCCCTCGCCGTTGGCCAGCACCAGCAGGGTATCGCTGGGGCTCATCTGGCCATCCACGCTGATGCGGTTGAAGCCGCCCTCGGCGGCGGCGCGCGTGAGGCCGAGAAGGTGGTCGGGCAACACGCAGGCGTCGGTGGTGACGTAGGCGAGCATGGTGGCCATGTCGGGGCGGATCATCCCGGCGCCCTTGGCCGCCGCGCCGATGGTCACCTCGCCGCCGGCCAGTGCCAGGCGAAAGGCCCCGCCCTTGGCGAAGGCATCCGTGGTGCGGATGGCTTCGCCGAAGGCCGGCCCGCCATCTGCCGACAGCGCGGCGGCGGCGGCATCAATGCCCGCAGCCACCGACTTCATGGGAAGCCGCTCGCCAATGACCCCCGTGGAGCACACCGCCAGGCTGCCCACCGGCACCGCGGCGGCGGCCGCGCCGGCCTCGCCCATGGCGCGCGCGTCGGACACGCCCTGGGCCCCCGTGGCGGCGTTGGCGCATCCGCTGTTCACCACCACCCCGCGCAGGCTGCCCGCGTGCAGGGTGCGGGTGTACTGCACGGCGGCCGACGGCATGGCGCTGGGGGTGTCCACCAGCGCCGACGCGCATGGCCGGTCGCTGACCAGCAGGCCCAGGTCAGGCCGGCCCCCGCCCTTCAGCCCCGCGGCCACGCCGGCAGCCCGGTAGCCCGAGGGCGCGGTGACGCCCGGCCCGTCGATTCGCGTGAGGCCCTCGGGCGCGCCGATCCAGTCGGCGCGCTCCACCGGAGACCAGTCGATCAGCGGAGCCCCTCGTCCTCGGGCCTACCGGCCATGAGATTGAGGTTCTGCACGGCCTGCCCGGCCGCCCCTTTCATGATGTTGTCGATCACGCCGAACGCGATGAGCCGCCCCGATTCCTGGTCGACCGCCGGGCACACCTGCGCGTAGTTGGTGTGCTGCACCGCGTGCATGCCCGGCGGCTGCTCCACCACCTCCACGAACGGCGCATGCGCGTAGAAGTCGAAATACCGCTGGCGCAGGTCGTCGGGGTGCGGCGCGCCGCCACCGAAGCCCGCGTAGCAGCTGGCCAGCAGCCCGCGATCCACCGGCACCAGGTGGGGCGTGAACGTGACCGCCGCCCCAAGCTCTTGGGCGATCTCGGGCGTGTGCCGGTGGGCCAGCACCTTGTAGGCGCGCACGCTGTCGGCCACCGACGAGTAGTGCACGTCGGGCGTGGGCGTCTTTCCCGCGCCGCTCACGCCGCTCTTGGCGTCGATCACGATGTCGCTGACATCATCCTTCACGGGCAGCAGCGCCAGCAACGACGCCGTGGGGTAGCACCCGGGGTTGGCCACCACGCGCGCGCCGGCGATTGCATCGCGGTTGATCTCGGGCAGGCCGTACACGGCATCGGCCAGCACGTCGGGGCGCGGGTGGTGGAACCCGTACCACTCGGGATACAGCGCGGCATCGCGCAGCCGGTGGTCGGCCGACACATCCACCACGCGCACCCCGCGGTCCACCAGCTCGCCCACCGCAACGGCGGCCTCGGCGTGCGGGTAGCACACGGCCGCGAGGTCGCCCGCGGCCACGCCGTCGGGGTCGAACTCCTGCATCACCGCATCAACGCGGTACTCGGGCGCCACGTCGACAATGCGCTTTCCGGCGTCGGCCCTGGCGGTCACCTGGCCGAGCGAGAAGTAGGGATGGGCGTCCACGAGCGCCGCGAGCTGCGCCCCCGTGAAGCCCGCCGCGCCGATCACGTGGACGGTGCTCATGACCTCAGTTCCGCTCCCACCTGGTCGCGCAGCGCGGCAACGGCGCGCTCGGTGACCCCGTCGATCTCCTCGTCGGTGAGGGTACGCCCGGGCTCGGCGATGGTGAGCCGCACGGCCAGGCTCACCTGGCCGTCGGGCACCTGATCGCCGGCGTAGTGGTCGAACACCTCGGCGCGCTGCAGCAGGTGGCCGCCGGCCTCGCGCGCGACCTCGAGCAGGTGCGCCGCCGTGACGGTCTCGGGCACCAGCACGGCGAGATCGCGCGTGCTCACCGGCACCGAGATCAGGTCCACGTAGCGCCGCGGCTCGTCGGGCCCCACCTGTACCAGCGCGGGGACGCGCAGCGTCACGGCCACCACGGGGCCCTTCACGTCGAAGGCCTTGAGCACCGCGGGGTGCACCTCGCCGGCCACGCCCACCACGATTCCACCGGCGGTGAGCCGGGCCTGGCGCACCGGGTGCAGCCAGGGCTCCTTCACCCCGGCCACGGCCTCGGCGTGCACGCCCACCGACGCCGCGAGGGCGATGCCCAGGCCGGAAGCCGACCACACATCAACGTCGCCCGGGGCCTGACGCCAGCCGCGCGCGCCCGGCGCGCCGAACAGCACGGCGGTGATCTCCTCGGGCTCATCGGCCAGGCCGCCGGCGGCGGGCACGTACGTGCGGCCCACCTCGAACAGCGCGCCGTCGCGGCGCTGGTGCGCCTGGTTGCGCTCCACCGCGCGCAGCAGGCCGGGGATGAGCGAGCGACGCATGACGGCCATCTCGTCGCTCAGCGCGTTGCCGATGCGCACCACCCGGCGGCGCTCGTCGTCGGCCGGAAGGTGCAGCCGGTCGGCGTCGGCCTCGGGCACGAACCGGTAGGTGATGGCCTCGCTCAGCCCCTGGTCGCACGCATACCGGACGAGCCGCCGCACTACCTTCTGGTGGGCGCTGAGGGACGCCCGCGCCTCGAGGCGCGGAAGCACCGCGGGAATGCGGTCGAGCCCGTGCACGCGCCCGACCTCCTCGATGAGATCGATCTCGCGCACCAGGTCGGCGGTGCGCCACCAGGGCACGCCCACCACGTGGGCGTCGTCGCCACGGTCCACCGCGCAGCCCAGGCGCTCGAGTATCTCGGCGCTCTCGGCGGGCGCGATGTCGGTGCCGAGGATCGCCGCCACCCGCGCGTGGCGCAGGGTGATGGCCGCGGGAGCCTGTTCGGGCGCGCGCTCGTCGAGCACGCCGGGAACCAGCGCGGCCCCGGCGAGCTCGTGCAGCAGGCGGCAGGCGATGGACATGGCCACCGGCGGCAGGTCGGTGGGCTGGCCCTTCTCAAAGCGCGCGCTGCTCTCGGTGCGAAGGCCCAGGCCCAACGAGGTGGAGATGATGCTCGGGCCGTCGAACGTGGCAGCCTCCAGCAGCACGCGGGTGGTGCCCGCGTGCACCTCGGCGAACTCCGCGCCGAAGATGCCGGCGACCACCGCGGGCTTCTCGGCGTCGGCGATCACCAGGTGCTCGCCCGTGAGGGTGCGCTGCTGGCCGTCGAGCGTGGTGATGGGCTCGCCCTCGCCTGCGCGGCGCACCACGATGGCGGGGCCGGCCAGGCGGTCGAGGTCGAACGCGTGCAGCGGCTGGGCCGTGAGCAGCATCACGTAGTTGGTGACGTCCACCACGTTGTTGATGCTGCGCATGCCGGCGGCCTCGAGGCGGCGCACCATCCAGTCGGGCGACGGGCCCACCTGCACGTCGAGCAGCACCCGCGCCATGTAGCGCGGGCAGAGATCCGGGGCCTCCACGCGCAGCGACACGTAGTCGCCCACCTCGCCGGCGCCGTCCTCGGGCGGCAGCGCGGTGTCGAGGTCGTGCAGTGCGGCGCCGGTGATGGCGTGCACCTCGCGCGCGATTCCGTAGATGCCCAGGCAGTCGCCGCGGTTGGGCGTGAGCTCGAGCTCGAGGATCGTTCCGGGCGGGGGCAGCACGTCCACCACAGCCGTGCCGGCCAGAAGGTCGTCGCCCAGTACGAGGATGCCGTCCGACTCCTCGGACAACTCGAGCTCGCTCTCGCTGAGCACCATCCCGAAGCTCTCCACACCGCGGAGCGTGGCCTTGCCCAGCTTCTGCCCGCCGGGCATCACCGCGCCCGGGATGGCCACGGCCACGGTCTGCCCGGCGGCCACGTTGGGCGCGCCGCACACGATCTGCCGCGGGGCGTCCTCTCCGGTGTCCACGCTGAGCACCCGAAGCCGGTCGGCATCGGGGTGCTGCTCGGCGGTGAGCACCTTGCCGATGCGGAAGGCCTCGCGGTTGCCCTGCGTCATGGGGATTCCCCGCGTGAGCGTGCGCTCCACGGCGGTGCCGGTGGCGGTGAGCCGGTCGGCCAGCGCGCCGTCGTCGAGATCGGTGGCCACGTGCTCGCGCAGCCATTCGAGGGGCAGCTTCACGAGAACTGCTCCAGGAACCTCAGGTCGCCCTCGTAGAGCAACCGGATGTCGCTGATCTGATGGCGGATCATCGCGATGCGGTCGAGCCCGAACCCGAACGCGAAGCCGGTCCACCGCTCTGGGTCGTAGCCCACGTTGGCGAACACGTTGGGGTCCACCATTCCGGCGCCCGCCACCTCGAGCCAGTCGGTGCGGCCGTTGCGATCGGTCCACGACACGCTCACGTCCACCGACGGTTCGGTGAACGGGAAGAAGTGCGGGATCACCCGCACGTCGCGGTCTCCCAGCAGGCGCGTGAGGAAGTACTCGATGGTGCCCTTGAGGTGCGCGAACGTGAGCCCCTCATCCACGGCGAGGCCCTCCACCTGGTGGAACATCGGGCTGTGCGTGGCGTCGACGTCGTCGCGGCGGTACACCGTGCCCGGGGCGATCACGTACACCGGCGGCGGGCCGGACTGCATCGTGCGGATCTGCACCGGCGATGTCTGCGTGCGCAGCAGCACGTCGTCCCCGCCCTCGATGAAGAAAGTGTCGCTCTCCGACCGCGCAGGGTGGCCGTCGGGCGTGTTGAGCGCCGTGAAGTTGTTGAAGCCGGTCTCCACCTCTGGGCCGTCGGCCACCGAGTAGCCCATGCCCAGGAAGATCTCCTCCACCTCGAGGGCCACCTGCGTGATCGGGTGCAGGGCGCCCAGCGGGAAGGCATTGCCGGGCAGGGTCACGTCTGCGGTGTCGGCCTCGAGCGCCGCGCCCATGGCGTCGGACTCCAGGGCGTCGCGGCGCGACTGCAGGGCGTCCTCGATGGCCCGCCGGGCGGCGTTGCCATCCTTGCCCACGCGGCCGCGATCCTCGGCCGGCAGCGAGCCGATCGACCCGAGCAGTTCGGTGAGGGGCGCCCTGCGGCCCGTGAACCTCACCCGCGCGGCCTCGAGCGCGTCGAGGTCGGGCGCGGCGGCGATTGCGGCGATGGCCTCCTCGGCCAGCACGGTGAGGTCGGGAATGCCGCTCATGGCCGCGGCATCCTAGAGCACTGCCGCACGCGCTCGGCCAGCAGCGCGGCGCCCGCGGCGGCCACGTTGAGCGACTCCGCGCCCTCCGCCTGCGGGATCGTCACCTCGACCACCTCGAGCGACCCGCGCAACTCGTCGATGACCGGGTCGAGCCCTGCGCGCTCGGCGCCGAGCGCCAGCACGGTGGGAGGGGTGAGGTCGATATCCCAGGGAGCAGCCGCGCCATGGGCGACTGCAGCCACCACGCGGAACCCCTCACGCGTGGCCAGGTCGTCGGGCTTCACGCCCTCGAGCACCGGCAGCGCGAACGTGGCGCCCATGGCCGCGCGCACCGCGCGCGGGTGCGCGGCGTCGGCCGACCCGGGGCCCAGGGCCAACCAGTCGGCGCCAAGGGCGGCGGACGTGCGGATGAGCGTGCCCACGTTGCCGGGGTCGGCCACGCCGGCCAGGTATACCCCGAGCGCCGGCGGCATGGCCACCGTGCGGAAGTGGTGCGGCCCGGCCTGCGGGAACACGCCGATGATGCGCGGTGGCTGCGCCAGCGTACTCACCCCGCCCATCAGGCGGGTGGATATCGCGTAGCGCTCGGCCAGTCCGGCGGTGGCGGTGATGCGCGGGTCGTCCGCCGGCACGCGCTCTTCATCGACCAGCAGCATCACTGGCACGATGCCACGGTCGAGCGCGGCCTGCACGACGTCCTCGCCCTCGGCCACCAGCAGGCGGTCCTCACGGCGCGTGCGCTTCTGCTGCAGGCGCCGCACGTGTTGCAGCGCGGGATTGCGATGTGACGTCACCCGGCGGAGGGGCCCCGGGCCGCCCCCGCCGCGTGAGTCTCGTGTCGCGGGCCCGGTGCCTTCGGTCAGGCGGCCGCGCGGGCCTCAGCGGCCCGCGCGCACAGGGCGCTGAAGTGCTCCGGCTCGTTGACCGCCAGGTCGGCGAGCATCTTGCGGTCGAGCTCAACGCCGGCCAGTGACAGGCCGTGCATGAACTCCGCGTATGTGAGGCCGTTCAGGCGGGCCGCCGCGTTGATGCGGGCGATCCAAAGGCGCCGGAAGTCACGCTTGCGCGCACGGCGGTCGCGGTAGGCGTAGTTGCCCGACCGCTGCACCTGCTCCTTCGCGCGACGGTACGACGAGTGCTTGGTGCCCCAGTATCCCTTGGCCTGGCCGAGAACTTTGCGCCGCTTCTTTCGGGCGCTGACGGAACGCTTGACACGGGCCATGGGCTATCGCCTCCCCAGCAGCCGGAGGATCTCTGGACGGTCAGCCTCGGCCATCTCGGCCGGGCGCGCGATGGCGCGCTTCTGCTTGGCCGACTTGTGCTCGAGGTTGTGCCGCAGCCCGGAGTGCACGTACATCACCTTGCCCTTCCGCGTCACGCGGAAGCGCTTGGAGGCCGACTTGTTGGTCTTCATCTTGGGCATGTCTGGTGTTCCGTGCTTCTTAGGAGGTCTCTGCCGGGGCTACGGCCGGGATGGCCCCGGCCTCGACGGGCTCGGCGGCGACGGGCTTTGCCACTGCCTTTTCCTTCTTCTGCGGTAGGTCCTTCACGGGCGCGAGCATCATGATCATGTTGCGGCCATCGAGGTTGGGCCGGCTCTCGATCGTCGCGAGGTCCTGCACCTCTTCCGCGAGCTGCAGGAGTATTGCCTCCCCGCGCTCCGGGTGCATCAGCTCGCGCCCCCTGAACATGATCGTGACCTTGACCTTGTCCTTGTTCTTGAGGAACCGCAGGACATGGCCCTTCTTGGTCTCGTAGTCATGAGGGTCGATCTTGGGCCGGAACTTGATCTCCTTGATGGTGATCGTGCTCTGGTGCTTTCGCGCCTGCTTTGCCTTCTGCTCCTGCTCGTAGCGCCACTTGCCGTAATCCATGATGCGGCAGACCGGCGGACGGCCTTCCGGGGCCACCTCGACCAGGTCGAGATTGAGCCCGATGGCGATGTCGAGGGCCTCCTCCGTGCGCATCTCGCCGCGATTCTCACCGCCCTCGTCGATGAGGCGGATGCGCTCGACGCGAATTGCGTCGTTGATCCGGGTTGATGGCCCAGCGGGTGGCCGTGTGTCTGGACCGCGCCTAGGAGGCACGGGCTACGGGCGTCGTCAGGCGAGCCCCTCCTGTAGATCGGGGCGCGGCGCGCCCGGTGGACGAGTGCTTCGTGAGGCCGGCGGACAATAGCAGGCACTGCACGGCGTGCAGGCCCCCCTTCCGTCCGGTGGGTACGCCACCATCAGTGCATGCCCGAGGTCGTGCTGGCCGGTCGCGCGGTGCCCTACCTGCTCGTCCGCAACCCGAGGTCGCGCCACGTGCGCATGTCGCTCACGCCCGAGGGCCTGCGGGTGTCGGCGCCCACCCGCCTGCCGCAGTCCGAGGTGGATCGCGCAGTGGCATCGAAGGAGCGCTGGCTGCTGCGGCATTCCGACATGCTCGTGCCACGGCCCCCGGTGCACCTGCTCGATGGCATGGCGCTGCCCTTCCTCGACGGGGAGGTGGAGCTCGGCGTGCGCGCTGCATCCCGCGCCTCGGTGCGCTTCAGGCCCGAGGAGGGGCGCATCGCCGTGGCCGTGCCCCCGTTGCCCCACGCCCCGGACCAGGTGCGCCAGCAGGTGGAGCGGGGCTACCGCGGAGTCGCGCGCGAGTGGTTCACGTGGGCATGCGGGCACTTCGGGCCACAGGTGGGCGCGCGCCCGGAGGCCATCTCGGTGCGCGACCCGCGCACGCGCTGGGGGTCATGCTCGGCCCGCGGCGCGGTGTCGTTCAGCTGGAGGCTGATGATGGCGCCTGCGCGCGTGGCCGAATACGTGGTAGTGCACGAGCTCGCCCATCTGGTGCACCTCGACCACTCCCCCGCGTTCTGGGACCTCGTGGACCGGGTGCGCCCCGGCCACCGCGCGGAGTCGGCGTGGCTGCGCGACCACGGCGGCTGGCTCTGGGCATCCCCCGGCGCCGGGCCGCGTCCGCCGGCGTCCGACGCGCCTCACGGGACCTAGGGCCGCGACTGCACGAAGGCGTCCACCACGCCGGGCACGCGGTCGCGGATCGCCCGGCGCACGCGCCCGCTGGTGTCGTGCGCCTCGGCCAGGGTGGCGGCGCCCAGCGCCAGCGTGACATAGGCCACGACCCCGTCGCCGGTGCTCATCAGGCGAACGTCGTGCGGCGGACGACCGCACTCGGCGGTGATGAGGGCCCGCACGGCGTCCGCGGTGGCGGGGTCGTCGGCGAGCTCGCTGCCGGGGCCCGCCTCGCCCAGCGGCTCCACGTGCGCGTGCACGCGCGTGACCTCGGGCACGGCGCGCACCACGGCGGCGTCCACGGCGCGCGCCACCGAGTCGGCCTCGGGCAGGGGTGTGTCGGCCGGGAGCTTGAGGTGCAGCGACGCCTCCGTGCCGGAGTCGAGGTGCAGTATGCGCACGTTATGGATCTCGCGCACGCGCGGCACCTCATGGGCCACCGCGAGCACGCGCTCGGCAAGGTCCTCATCGGCCCCCTCGCGCCGCTCCACGTGCACCACCACGTCGGCGCCGGGCACGGCGGCCTCGATGGCATCCTCCACGTCGTCCGCGATTGCGTGCGCGCGCCCCACCGACTCGCCGGGGGCCACCGCGATGACCACGTCGGCGAACGCCCTGCCCGCCGCCGAGCGCATGCGCAGGCGGCGAAGATCCACGCCGGGGCCCAGCCCCTGCACCGCGGCGCGCACGGCGGCCTCGTCGGCGTCGGGCACGCGGTCCATCAGCACCTCGACGTTCTCGTGCATCAGGCGACCTGCCGCGATGAGGACCAGGGCCGACACGAACAGCGCGGCGGCCGAGTCGGCCCACTCCACCCCGGCCCGCACGAGCAGCAGCCCCACGAGCACGGCGGTGGTACCCGCCAGGTCGCTGGCGAAGTGCAGGGCGCTGCCCTTGAGCGCCGCGCTGTTGAAGCGGCGCGCGGCGCGCGTGAGCGCCACGGTGCGCCCGATGTCGATGGCCATCACCAGCAGCGCCACGGCGATGGCCCACCACGTGGCGTCCACCTCGTGGCCGCCCTCCACCAGGCGCTGTAGCGCGACGACGGCGATCCAGATGCTCACGGCGATCAGCACCGCGCCCTCCGCCAGCGCGGACAGGTGCTCGACCTTGCCGTGTCCGTAGGCATGGCTGCGGTCGGCGGGGCGCGCGGCCACGCCCACGGCGAACAGCGCGAGCAGCGCGGCGACGAGGTCGGTACCCGAGTGGATGGCCTCCGAGATGAATGCGAGGCTGCCCGTGGCCAGGCCCGTGCCGAGCTTGATGGCGATGAGCAGCAGCGCCGCGCCCACCGACACCAGGGCCACCCGACGCGGTGAACCGCCCGACGCGCCGTGCGCGTGGGCGTGCGAATGCCCCATTCCCATGGGGTCGGATGTTAAGCGCCGGGAAACCTGTCGCGGTACGACATGGCGCAAAAACGGTCGAATGGCTTTCCAATGGGGTTTTCGCCCGAAAACGGGAATCGTGGCGTCCGACCCCATCGCTAGCCTTACGAACATGCGTTCTCCCCATCACACCAAGCCGGTTGATCAAGCAGCCCAGCTCACTCTCGTAAGTACTTCCGAGGTGGTCCCGGAGAAGATCGCTCCAGCCGCGAAGCGCCGTCGTCCGCGCACCCGCATGGGTCGCAACGAGCGTATGGCCGAGCGGCTCGACCGCATCGCACTCCAGGCCGAGCGCGACGCCGGTGCCGCCGTCATGGCGCACGACGACGTCACGGCCCGGGAGATGCTCGAGCGTGCACGGGCGGCCCGCAAGGCGGCATCGCTGCTGCGCGCGGGTCCGTCACGCGTGCGCGAGCTGCTGGCCTCCTAGCCCTCGCCCTCCGGAAGGATGGGGATCCACACGTAGGTGCAGTTCCGGCAGCGCCGGACGTCCTGGCCGACGTCCTCGGAGTCACGCTCCCCACAGGTGGGGCACCGGGGCTGCTCGTCATGCTTCATGCGGCGAGCGTAGCCTCCCCCCGCATGCCGGAACACACCACAGGGCAGGCAAGCGCCCACCGAGAGGGCACCGGCCTATGGGCCGACCTGCTTCTCACCCCCGGAACGGTGTCGGCCACGGCAGAGGCCGCTGACGGGTTCGACGAGGTCGCCGCGCTGCTCACGGCCCCGGACGTGCGGCGCGTGGTCATCACCGGCAACGGCGCGCAGTGGCATGTGGCGCTCGCCCTGTGGCTCGCGTGGCTGCAGGTGCCCGACCCGCCCGTGGGGCTGCTGGCCGTGCCCGGTGGGCTCGTGGCCCGTGGGCAGTTCCCCTGGCGCGAGGGCGACCGGCTGCTGGCGCTCTCGAGCTCCGGTGAGTTCCGCGACGTCATCGAGGCAATCGAGGCCGGCGCGCCCCGCCCCATCGCGGCCGTCACCGCCAATCCGCAGTCCACCATCGGCGCGGCTGCCGAGGCGCGCGCGCTGGTGAGCGTGCAGACACTCCGGGCCCGCACGCACACCCAGGGGTACGCCGGCGCGCTCATCGCCGGGCTCGGGGTACTGGCGCGCATGTCGGGTGATGCCGCGCTGCGATCCGCCACCGAGAGCGCGGGCGCACGCTTGGCGCCGCTCGTAGACGCCGCGCGCGCCACGGCCTCGCCGAACGGCCGGCCCCATGCCGGCGTGTGCCTGGGCACCGGCCCCGCATGGCCCGCCGCGCTGCACACAGCCCTGTGCCTGCGCGAGGTGGCGATCCTGCCGGTGGATGGCTACGAGACGCGCGAGGGCGCCACCACCGGCCGATTCTCCACCGTGCCGGGCGACCTGGCGGTCACCGTCGCGGGGCCCCAGCCCGACCCGCTGCTCGATGAAGCCGCGGGCATCCTGGCCGGGGGCGGTGCCGAGGTGGTGGCCATCGCGGGCGATCCTGGCGCCGACCCGCGCCTGTCCCCCGCCACAGCGCTGCCCCGCGCCATCGCGCTGTCCATCGACCTCGCGCTGCTCGCAGGCCTCGACCCCGACGCCCCCTCGTGGGCCGGCGCATACGACCGAACCTCCCGGGGTCGCTGACCGGCATCTGCACGCGGGCACCGGCACGGGCTTCGTGACACGCTCGGCGCATGAGGGTCCTGCACGTATCGCCGCATCCTGATGATGAACTGGTGGGTGCACCTGCGACCCTCATGGCCCTGCGCGATGCCGGCCACGAGGTGGTGAACCTTGCCCTCAGCCTGGGTCGGCCCGGCGACCATGACCGGCGGCGCGCCGAGGTGGAGGAGGCCTGCTGGCGCGCCCGCTTCGGCCTGTTCATCAGTGAGCCCCCCATCGCGATGTCGGCCACCGACGACCGCGCCGATGCCGAGGAGCGTGCCCGGTGGCAGATCGACATGGCCCTCGACGGCGCCGACCCGCCCGACCTCGTCGTGGGCCCCACCCCGCACGACGTGCACCACGCGCATGAGCTCACCGGGCGCGCGATCCGCGACGTGCTCGCCGCCCGCGAGGCACCACCCGCCTGGTGGATGTGGGCGATCTGGGGCGATCTCCCCTTCCCCACCGTGGTCACCACCTTCGACGACGCCCGCGCCGAGGAGATCGCCAGGGCTCTCTCGGCGCACGAGGGCGAGATGGCCCGTGCCGATCACCGCGTGCACGTGGATGCCCGCAGCCGCCTCACCGCGGTGACCGCTGCCGAGAAGGTGTTCGGCTTCGGTGCCCCGGCGCTGGCCGCTGACCGCGCCGAGGTGATCACCGAGGTGGTGCGCACCGACGGCTCATGGCTGCTCGGCGCGCCGCGTGCCCTCGATGCCGCCAGCCCCCTGGCCCGGCCAACCGCCCGCCCCGTCGACGACTGGCTCGACTCCTCGAGCCCGCGCGACCTCGGCGGTGGCCCCTACGACTGAGAGGTCGTACACTGTGGCCGCTGCCCCACCCCCGACGAACGAGAGGCACATGAAGCGCCGCGCCACCATCCTCGCCACGATCGTCGGCGGCGGCGCCTGCCTTGCGATGGGCGCGAGCAGTGCGTCCGCCGGACTCGGTTCGGCCGAGTGGTCGATTCACCTCGCGGCAAGCGGCCCCGGGCAGATCGCGGCAGGCTGGCTGAGCGTGCGCGGCACCTCGTTCCTGCTCACGACGGACGCCCGATACGAGACCCTCACGCCCACGCCCGACGGCAACAGCGCAGAGTTCCGCGGCTGGGTGGGTGCGTGCGCGCCTGCCGAGACCTCGACGTGCGTCGTGACCCCCGGCGGAGTGGCAATGGGTCTTGTCGTGCCATGCCGCTGGACGGCAGCGCTCTTCGCGCTGCCGGGCGAGCCGACGCCGGCCGTTGCCAACCCGTGCGAAACGGCCGGAGGCGGTGGCTCGAGCGGAGGCGCTGGCGGGAGCGGATCCGGTGGCAGCGGGGCAGCCGGCGGTCAAAGCGGTGGCTCGTCGGGCGGAGCAGCCCCCCAGCCTCCGGTCGGTACCTCCCTGCAAGGTGGCGTCACGGTGGTGCGCACCGCCCCCGCGATCAAGGGGGCGCGCACCTCGGTGAAGTCCGGGGTGGCGAAGACGACCGGGCGATACCCGAATGGCACGACGCGGATGGTGCAGTCACTGGTGTTCAACGGAAGCCAAGGGGTCACCGCTCGAGGCAAGTGCCGCCTGCAGCGCACGGAAGGCACATTCACCTGCACCTCCGAGCCGCCCAGGGGCCGCTGGCGCGTGATCACCCAGGCCAAGCGCGGCACCACGGTGCTCGGCCAGTCATCAACCGTGGTGACGGTGCGCTGAACCGCCGCGATGGTGCCTAGGGCACCATCTCCCCCGCCCTCACGGGCATCGGCACAACGGAATCGCGCGGGGCAAGCGGGCATGTCCAGCGCGGGTCGTGCGCGCATGAGGGGTGGTAGGCGTAGTTGAAGTCGAGCACCAGCCGGCCATTATCGGTGGTGCCGAGGTCGGCGCCCTTCGCCTGGTCGAGCAGGTACCGGCCGCCGCCATAGGTCTCATCACCGTTCGTGGTATCGCGAAAGGGCAGGAAGAGCCCTCCGCCGTAGGCATCGAGCCAGTGCAGGGGCAGGCGGATCTCATCGCCACCGCGCATCGCCACCGCCGTGCCGACGAACCGGAACTCACCGTCGCGCGACGACACCCCCGAGGACGGCGCGCCGGGCGCCGGCGATGCGCCGGGCGCGTCGGTGGAGATCGGCTCCACCACGGCCGTAAGGCGCCACGACAGGTCGTAGGGGAAGAACCCCATTGCCCGGAACGCGGCGCGGGCGCCCGCGGGCACCGGGCTCTGGGGGTGCGATGCGAACAGGGCGTCGCGGTCCGCGCGCCATGCGGTCCACGCCTCGGCGCCGGCGCCCGCGGCCCTGGCCCGGGCGTAGTTGTCGGCCACCCGGCGTCGGAACTGCGAGAGCGAGAGCGCATCGCGCATGGGCGGGAGCGAATCGCACATGGCCGCAGTATGGCGGCCCGGCCACCAGGGGGTCCCGCGCGCAGGGCTAGCCTCCCGCCATGCACGCTGACGCCCCACCGCCCCTCGACGCCACGGCCGTGTTCTCATGGATGCAGGCCAACCCCGCGCGCCTGCGCGACCTGCTTCGCGAGGAGGACCCGGACGATGCCGAGGAGTCGCCCGCGGCCGACCCCGCGGTACGGGCGCACCTGAGGTTCGCGGCGGAGGGGCTGGCGGCGGGCATTGCCCCCGCGCTGGCCGACCGGGTGAACGGCATGGCGGATGACCTGGACGACTGGTTCGCCGCCGACGCCGAGGTGTTCGATCGACAGGTGGACCTGGGGCGCGGGGCCATCGCGCTGGAGGAGCACCTGCTCTACGGCGCCGACGGCGAGACCGAGCCGGCGATCCACGCCGCGCTGCAACGCCGCGTGCGGCTGGGCGCGTGGAACCGCCTCTTCCTGCGGTGCCTCGAGTCGCGCCTCGGGCCCGAATACGACGGGCTCACCGAGAGCGCGCTGCAGTGGTCGAAGGACCACGAGCGCGACCTCGCAGCGACCATCCTGCAGATGCACCACCGCCAGCTGACGGCCATGGAGAAGGCCACCGGGCACCCCGCCACCGCGGAGGAGCGCGACCAGAGCAGCCAGCTCGCCGCGGTGACCGGCCACGTGCGCCAGGCCGTCACCGCCGCGGCCTACGCGCTTGGCGTCATGTGAGAGAGCCATGTCACGAGCGACCCGATCCCGTGCGGCGCGTCAGGGGGTCGGGCTTGAATGGCGCCGTGCCCATCCGACGCGCCCTCATCCCGGCCGCCCTCGCCGGCGCATGCCTCGCCCCGGCCATGGCCGCAGGCGCGGTAACGCCCGTGCCCACCAGCGGCGCCGCCGCAGGCAAGCCGACATCCATCGTGCCGGGCATCTCGTACAAGGTGATGAGGCGCTCGGGTCCCCAGGTGCTGCACGTGGTCACGTTCCGCGCGAACGCCCTCACGCGGCTCGCGCCGGCCCAGGCATCGGGGTCGCTCACGCGGCGCGCCACGCTGAGCGACGGCATGGCATCGCGCCTCGCCCAGGGCGCCACGGCGGGGATCAACGGCGACTACTTCGACCTTGCCACCGGCACGCCAAGCGGCATCCTCTCGGTGGGAACGCGCCTGCTGGCGAGCCCCGAGCCGGCGCGGTCGGCACTCACCATCGGCGCGGGCGGC
The DNA here is from genome assembly GCA_016870155.1 of Actinomycetota bacterium. Lineage (GTDB taxonomy): Bacteria > Actinomycetota > Thermoleophilia > Miltoncostaeales > Miltoncostaeaceae > SYFI01. Next base: position 104,319 of record VGCE01000002.1, read on the forward strand.
ACCCTGGCGGTGGGTCGCATGGCGCTCCCCGGCCGCTACCAGCGCATCGACGAGACAGCTGCCACTCCCTTCCCCATCCGCACCTTCAGGGCCGTCAACCGCCCGCTGCCGTCCACGTCGGCCACCGGCGTGGTGGCCTACACGCCCGAGCGCGGCGCGCCCACGCCCCCCGGATCGGTGTACGAGGTGGTGGTCGCCCTCGATGGCGGGGGCGGCCTGGCCATCAACGGGCGCGTGGCGGGCACCGTCATCGCGCAGGTGCCCGGCGGCGGCGCCACCATGGCCGACGGCCAGGTGGTGCTCTCGGGCAAGGCGGGGTCGGGCACGGCGATCCAGAACGAGCTCCCCAACGGCTCGCGCGTGGAGATCGAGACGGCGATCCCCGGCATCGCCGCCGACGCCCGGGGCGCGGTGGGCGGCGGCCCGATGATCGTGCAGGGCGGCGTGGCGGTGCCGGATGCTGGTGAGGGCTTCACATCGAACCAGCTCAGCGGCCGCACCGCGCGCACGGCGGTGGGCCAGACCGCCGACGGGGCCGTGCTGATGGTGGTGTCCGAGGGCCCGCAGCAGGGCGTGCGCGGCTACACCGCCGCCGAACAGGGCCAGATGATGGCCTCGCTCGGCGCCGTCGAGGCCATCGGGTTCGACTCCGGCGGGTCGTCGCTCATGGCCGTGGGCGCCAACCAGCTCATCCCCTCAAGCAGCGAGCGCGCCATCGCCGACATGCTCGTGGCGTACTACATGGGCGCACAGCTCTCGATTCCGGCCGACAACCGCGTGACGCCCAACGGCGACGGCGTGGCCGACTCCATCACGCTCGGCGCCCAGTCGCCGGTGGCCGGCACCACCACCGTCACCATCGCGCGCCGCGGCGGCGGCTACTCCGCCACCCCCATCAACCAGACGGGCGACCCGGCCTATACGCCGGTCACGATCGACCCCAAGGCCCTCGGCATGAAGGAGGGCCCGTATACGGTGACGGTGAACCTCACGCCGGCCGATGGATCGGCGCCCACCAGCCAGAAGCGCATCCTCGTGGTGGACGGCACGCTCGGGTCGCTGAGGGTCAGCAGTCGCGGCGCCAAGAAGAAGCGCAAGGTCACGGCGTCGTTCACGCTGTCGCGCGGCGCGCGCGTGACGGCACGGGTCACCTCATCCACCGGGCGCGCGGTGGCAACCCTCACCAACGCAAAGCGCATGGCCAAGGGCCGCCGCTCGCTCACCTGGAACGGCCAGGAGGGCAAGAAGCTGGCGCCCGCGGGCCACTACACGGTGACCGTGCTCGCCACCGGCCCATACGGTCAGTCGGGCCTGCGCGACACCGTTCGCGTGCGCTAGCCGGCCGCCGAGGCGGCCTTCACGGACGCCGCGAGCTGCCGCAGTGAACCTCCGCCGCTCACGCGAACGCGGGGCAACTGGGCGAGGGAGTCGGCGCGCAGCACGCAACCGCCCTCGATGGTGTAGCCCAGCAGGTAGCCGGCCTTGGCCACCGATGCCGCCGAGGCCGAATCGTTGCGGCCTGCCGGCTAGCAGGACCACCGCACGGGATGGCCCACCAGCTTCTCGAGGTCCTTGCGCGACTGCGTGAGCTGCTGCGCGCGCGACGACTCGCCGAGCGACGGCAGCTCGGGGTGGTCAACGGTGTGCGAGCCGATGTCCATGCCGGCGGCGCTCAGGCGCTTGATCTGCTTCGCCGTGAGGAATGCTCGCTCGCCGATGCGGCTGGAGATGATGGAGAACGTCGCGGGCCAGCCAAGGGGCTCGAACACCGGAAGGACGTCCTTCACAGCGTCCACGTAGCCGTCGTCGAAGGTGAGCGCCACGGGCTTCTTCGGCAGCGCCGCGCCGTCCTCGATGGCCCGGAACAGCTCGGCCTGGCTTATCGCCGTGTAGCCGTTGCGCTTGAGCCATGCCTTCTGCTCCCGGAACTGGGCGGGGTGATGGTGAGGCTGTACGAGACGTCGTTGGTGGCCGTCGACATGGGCGCCATCCGGTGGCAGATCAGCACCGGCACAGTCACCTTCTGGCGCGCAGTGCGGGCACGGGCCTGCTCGCGTAACCTCGCGGAGCGGTCGTCCTGGGGAGGGCTGCCCATCGGCGGGCAGCGTAAAGCGCCCTCAGGCGTCCACGATCGCGCGCAGGCGCGCGATCACCTCCACGGGGTCAGGGGTGGCGGCCGAGAGCACGACGCACGTGACACCGGCGTCGCGCAGCGCATCCAGGCGACCCGCAATCTCATCAGGGGCGCCGATGAGCGCCAGGGCGTCCACCATGGCATCGCTGACGCAGGCTTCGGCATCGCGCGCACGCCCGGCGAGTGCGGCGTCGCGCACCGCGTCACAGGCACCCGCGAACCCCATGGCCGACACCGCATCGCGGTAGTAGTTGCGATCACGCGAGCCCATCGACCCCACATAGAAGGCGATCTCGCGCCGTGCGGCGGCCCGGGCCGCATCGGCGCCGTCGCCGGATCCCACCCAGCACACCGCCGACGTCGTGATGCTGAGCGGCCCGAGCGCGACCTCGCGCCGCGCCGCGCCCTGCGCGAGGGCATCGCCCCATTGCCCACGGATGGCATCGGGGGTGGCGAAAAGCGGCCACCAGCCGTCGGCCAGCTCGGCGGCCAGCCGCACGCCCCCGGGCGCCAGGGCCGCCACCACGATCGGCACGCGCTCGCGATGGGGCCGGGTGATCATCCTCAGGGGCTTGCCCAGGCCGGTGCCCTGGCCGGGCGGCAGCGGGATCGGCCTGGGCCCGTCGACCTCGAGCACGTCGCGGCTCCAGGCCGTCCGGCAGGCCGCGATGGCCTCGCGCAACTCCCCGAGGGGGCGCGCGAACGGCACACCGTGCCAGCCCTCCACTACCTGCGGGCCGGAGGTGCCGAGGCCCGCGATGGCCCGGCCGCCCGACAGCGCATCGGCGCCCGCGATCGTCTGGGCGATGAGCGCCGGGCTGCGCGAGTACACCGGCAGCACCGCGCCCATGCGGATGCGCGCTGTGCGCGCGGCGATGGCCCCCATGAGCGTGGGCGCATCGAAACCCCATGTCTCGGGAATCCAGGCCTCGTCGGCGCCGGCGCCTTCAGCCTGCGCCACCAGGTCGAGGGAGGTGGCCGGATGGGCCATGTGGCTGAGGGCGATGCCGATTCTCACGCGGTGATCGTACGCGGAGCCCTGCCCCGCGCGGCAGGCCGCTGAGGCACCGTGACCACGATCAGGCGCCGGCTCGCCCCGATCCCAACTCCCGCGCTGGACATGCGTCCGCATGCCCGTCTATCTTCGACGCGTTTCATCCCCCGGGCGGATGCATTGGGTCGCCCGTCCCGGCACTCGACGATGGGCGATCAGCTGAGCACCGCAGCAGAGCAGGCCACCACCGCGCGCAGGCGTTCACTCGCGGTCCTGCGCGCGATGATGAGCGCGCGCTGGATCGACGCGGTGGAGGAGGAGCTCGTCCAGCGCGGCGAGGCGTTCTTCCAGCTCGGCGGCGCCGGGCACGAGGCATCGGCCGTGCTGGCCGATCACCTCAGCCCGCAGGACTGGCTGCAGCCGCACTACCGCTCGCGTGCGCTTCTGGTGCGCCGGGGCATCGCGCCCGAGCGATTCTTCGACGGCCTGCTCTCCACCGCGAACTCCGATTCCGCCGGCCGCCAGATGCCGGCGTTCCTGCACGACGCCGACCTGCACGTGCTGCCCATGACCGTGCCCACGGGCAACGGCCTGCTGCACGCGGTGGGCGTGGCCCGCGAGGTGGCGGGGCGGCCGGGCCGCCCCATCGTGGTGGCCGGGGTGGGCGACGGCACCACCCAGCAGGGCGAGGTTATGGAGGCCATCGGCGAGGCCGCGCGCGAGGGCCTTCCCGTGCTCTTCTGGATCGAGGACAACGGCTACGCGATATCCACGCGCACGAGCGGCCGCACCATCTACGACACCGCCACCGGCCCGGCGAGCGAGTTCCTGGGGGCGCCGATCGTGCGCGCCGACGGGCGCGACCCGATGTCGCTCGACATCGTGGCCGCACGCGCGGTGCAGGACGTGCGCGAGGCGCGCCGGCCGGTGCTCCTGGTGGCCCAGGTGGAGCGCCTCACGCACCACACCAACGCCGATGACGAGGCCGTGTACCGCACCGACGACGAGCGGGCCGCCGCGCGGGCCGGCGACCCCATCGCCGCGCTGCGCGAGAACCTGATCGCCGAGGGAGTACCGGCCGATGAGCTGGTGGCACTCGACCGCGAGGTGGAGGCCGAGGTGCGCGCTGCCGCGGCACGAGCACTCGCCGCAGACGACCCCATGGCATCGCGTCGGGCCATTCGCCCGGTGTCCACCGAGGTCATCACCCGGGCGAGCGCGCCGGCCGAGGCCGGCGAGGGCGCACCGCGCACCATGCTCGAGGCCATGCGCGACGTTCTTGCACGCCGCCTCGAGGCCGATGAGCGTGTGTCGCTGATGGGGCAGGACATCGAGGACCCCAAGGGCGATGTGTTCGGCCTCACGCGCGGGCTCTCCACCGCGCGCCCGGGCCGGGTCACCAACGCACCGCTCAGCGAATCAACCATCGTGGGCACCGCCATCGGGCGGGCGCTCGCCGGCGGGCGGCCCGTGGCGATGGTGCAGTTCGCCGACTTCCTGCCGCTGGCGTTCAACCAGATCGCCTCGGAGCTCGCCACCATCTACTGGCGCACCGACGGCGCCTGGTCGGCCCCCGTGGTCATCCTCGCCCCCTGCGGCGCATACCGGCCGGGGCTCGGGCCCTTCCACGCCCAGACCATGGAGGCCACGTTCGCCCACATCCCGGGCCTCGACGTCGCCATGCCCAGCACGGCCGACGACGCCGCGGGCATCCTCGAGGCCGCCCTCGACGGTGACCGTCCCACGCTCATCCTCTACCCCAAGACATGCCTCAACGATCCCCTGCGCGCATCGCGCGTGCAGGGCACGCACCGCCCGGTGGTGCCCGGGCACGCCGCGGTGCGCCACCGCGGTGACGACGTGACGATCGTGGCGTGGGGATCCACGGCCCCCATCGCCGAGCGCGCCGCCGCGGTGCTCGACGCCGCCGGCGTGGGCGTGGATCTCATCGACCTTCGCAGCATCGCGCCCTGGGACATGGAGGCCGTCACCGCCAGCGCCGCGCGCACGCGCAGGCTGGTGGTGGTGCATGAGGACAACCTCACCGGCGGCTTCGGCGCCGAGGTGGTGGCGCACGTATCCGACCACCTCGAAGGAGACCTCACCACGCGCCGCATCGCGCGCCCCGACACCTGGGTGCCCAACCACTACGCGAACCAGCTCGAGGTGCTGCCCAGCGCGCGCGACGTGGTGGAGGCCGTGGCCGGGATGATCGGTGGCCTCGAGGTGACCGAGGCCGAGGGCGCGCAGGAGGTGGACGGCGTGCTGGCCGTGGAGGCCACCGGATCGAGCCCCGCCGACCAGCAGGTGACGGTGGTGGAATGGATGGTGGCCGAGGGCGACACCGTCACCGAGGGGCAGGTGATCGCCGAGGCCGAGGGCGACAAGGCCACCTTCGAGTTGGCCGCGCCGGCCTCGGGGGAGATCTCCGACCTTCACGAGGAGCTCGAGCCGGTGCCGGTCGGCACCGTGCTGGCCAGCATCACGTTGGCGCCGGGCGCGGCTGCTGCCCGCCGCCGCATGCCCATCGAGCCCAGGCTGCGCGTGCGGCGCGTCCCTGGCCACCAACCCTCGCCGGTGCGCGCAGCCGCAGCTGCGCCTGCCGTGCTGGCGCCTCCGGTGGGGCTCTCAGGCTTCTCGGTTCGCGCGGGCGGGCGGATCCTCACCAACGCCGACATCGCCGCGCGATTCCCGGGCCGCACCGAGGCCGACATCGTGCGGCGCACGGGAATCCGCCAGCGCCCCGTGCTTGCCCCCGGCGAGGACATCTCCGCCCTGGCCGCCCGGGCCGCGCGCGAGGCGCTCGACGCCGAGGGCCTGGCACTGGGCGACCTCGAGGCCATCATCGCCGCCACCGGCACCCCCACCCGGCTCAGCCCATCGGTGGCCTGCCTCGTGCAGAACGCCCTGGCCGAGGACGACGGCCCCGCCGACGTGGCCGCCAGCGACGTATCGGCTGCGTGTTCGGGCTACCTCTACGCCATGCAGACAGCACACGACATGCTGCAGCAGAGGCCCGAGGCCTCGGTGCTGGTGGTCACGGCCGAGGCCATGACCCGCTACGTCGACCCCGACGACTTCGACACCGTGGTGGTGTTCGGCGACGCCGTGACGGCCACCGTGGTGCACGGGCCCGCGCGGGCCGGCGACTCGCCCGTGCTGCTGCACCGCCCCGTGCTGTCGGCGAGCGGCGACGACGGCTCGGTGATCCGCCACGGGCCCGCGGACGAGGACCACCTGTTCATGGACGGCCCGCGCGTATACACCCGCGCCGTGCGCGAGATGCTGCACATGCTCGACCGTGCCGCCGGGCAGTCAGGGGCCTCGACGGCTGAGCTGATGCACGTGATCCCGCACCAGGCGAACGGCCGCATCATCTCGTCCATCCAGGCCCGCAGCGGCCTGCCCGCAGACCGCTTCGTGGTGAATGTCGAGAACTGGGGCAACACGTCGTCGTCCACCATCCCGATCGCCATCGCCGAGCACCTTCCCACCGGCCCCACCGGCCTCGGTGGCCTGGTGGCCTTCGGCGCCGGCCTCACATCGGCAGCCGCCGTCGTGGAGTTCACGGGCAAGGACTGACCGCGGGGCCTCAGGACTGCGCCTCAGCGCTCCCAGGCGGCGTCGCTGGCCGCGGCCTCGAGTATGCGCCGGGCGTCATCGGAATGCAGGCCCCTGCGCGCCAGCCAGCCGAGCGCGCGGCGCCTGTCCCCGGCATTGGTGGCCTGCGCCGGATATCGCCGGCGCACCTGGCGGATGAGTTCCTCGGCCTCGGGCGCGGCCTCGCCACGCGCGGCGCGCGTGCCCTCATCGGGCCGTATGGCCTCGCGCACCGCCTGCGGGGCCAGCCCCTTGCGGACCAGGCGGTCGGCCATGCGCGTGCGGTCGGCTGCGCTCTCGGGAATGCCCGTGCGCGCCAGCGCGGCCTCGAGCACCAGCGCGTCATGGCCCTTGGGCAGGGCCTCGTCGATTGCCCGCGCCACGACCTCGTTGGGAAAGCCCGCACGCAGCATGTCCGACCGGATGCGCCGTGAAGCCCAGCCGCGCGCGGCCAGGCGCTCCACGCGCTGGTTCGCGCTCGCCTGCTCGTCCAGCAGGCCCGCGGCCTCGAGCCGGGCCAGCACGCGGGCCACCTGGCCCTCATCCGCCCGGCGGTCGCTGAGGCGCTGCACCACCTCACGGTATGACCGCCCGCGGGCCACCGTGAAGCGCAGCGCAGCCTCCCAGTGACGCTCCACCGCGGCGGCATCCTCGATTGCCGACACGCGGGGCTCGTCCATGACCTCGCCGGTGCTCAGGCCGAGGTCGGCCACCAGGTGCACGGGCAGGCGCAGCCACTTGGCGCCGTCGCGCTCGACGTGGATGGATGCCCCGTTGGATGACGCGCGAAGCGCCGTGATGACGGAGATCACGGCGCGGGTGGGCCCGCTATGCCTCGCGCGGCATCTCGTTCGCGCACCGCATGCAACGCCACACGGGGTGGTCGCGGTCGCGGGCCACGGGGCTGGCCCCGGCGAGGTCGTGCGTGCGCATCTTGCGCTGGGTCGCGAACATCTGCGCTCCGCACTTGGGGCATGCCGGCGCGCCCTCGAGGGCGTTGATCGCGGTGCCGGTGGACTCGTCCTCGGCCATGAGACAACCTTACCGCGCGCGGAGGCGGCCTGGGAACCTCAGCGAGCGGCCACCGGCGCGGCGGCGTCGAGGCGCGCGACCTCCCTGCGCACCGCGGGCGCCACCTCGGTGCCGTAGAGCTCGATGGCCCGCAGCATGTCGGCATGCGGAGGGTTGCCCACGCCCATGTGCAGCAGCACGCGGCGATTGCCGAACATCTCGTACTCGGCGAGGATCTTCTCGGTCACCTCGGCCGGGCTCCCCACCATCAGCGCGCCGTGCGGCTGGCGCATGCGGTCGAACTGCGCGCGGTCGATCTGGCTGCCCCACCCGCGCTCGCCGCCGATCTGGTTCATGGCGGCCATGAGCCCCGGGGCCGAGATGTCGGCGGCCCTCTGCGAGGTGTCGGCGATGAACCCGTGCGACCCGATGGACACCGGCACCTGCGCGGGGTCATGCCCGTACTCGGTGAGCGCCTCGCGGTAGAGGTTGGCGAAGGGGATGAATGGCTGGGCGGCAGCCCCGATGATGGCCACGGAGATGGGCAGCCCACGGGCGGCGGCGTTCACCACCGACTGCGGCGTGCCACCCACGGCGATCCACACGGGAATGCGCTCCTGCTGCGGCCGCGGGTGCACCGGGCGCCCCTCGATGGGCGGACGGCGCGTGCCGCTCCAGGTGACCACCTCCTGCTCGCGCAGATGCAGCAGCAAGTCGAGCTTCTCGAGGAACAGGCCTTCGTAGTCGGCCAGGTCATAGCCGAAGAGCGGAAACGACTCGATGAAGGACCCGCGGCCGGCCATGATCTCGGCGCGGCCGCCCGAGATGAGGTCGATGGTGGCGAAGTCCTGGAACACGCGCACCGGGTCGTCGGACGACAGCACGGTGACCGACGAGGTGAGGCGTATGCGCGAGGTGCGCGCGGCTGCGGCGGCCAGCACCACGGCGGGGGACGACACCGGGAAGTCCGGTCGGTGGTGCTCGCCCACCCCGAACACGTCGAGCCCCACCTCGTCGGCCAGGACGATCTCGTCCACGAGGTCGCGAACGCGCTGGCCCACGTCGATGGCGCGGCCGGTGGCCGGGTCGGGCGTGGCGTCTCCGAACGAGTAGATGCCGAGTTCGATTCCCTGCGTCATGCGTCCTCCTCCCCCGTCTCGCGCTCGCGCCGCGCGTCGTCGAGCTCGCGCTGTATGCGCCCGTCGTCGCGCTCCGCGAGGATGACATAGGCGATGTAGAACACGCCGAGGCTGATGCCCAGCCCCGCGGCGATCCACAGGAAGGGCGACCATCCGAGCGGCGCTCCGATGGCCCACGCGATGAGCAGGCTCACAGGCACCATGATGGCCCCGAGCGCCCACACGCGGCGCTTGGCCGAGTGGGTGTACTCGGGGTTGGGATGCAGCCCGTGCTGCTCCGCCGCCACCCGGGCGACGATCTCATCACGCGACTCGCGCTTACGTCCTGCCACGGGCGCAACGGTAGCGGCGCATCGCCGACGCGCAATGACCATGCGGTCGGCATGCGCGAGGAGCGGCGATCAGCCCACGCGGGGCCACGACGAGACCAACGGGAAGGGCCTGATGGGGCCGCCTCCCCCGGGGTGGATCTCGAAGTGCAGGTGGGGCGTGGTGCCCCTGGCATCGCCGGTGTCGCCGTTGTAGCCCAGCACCGTGCCGGCCTTGACGAACGCGCCCTCGCGCGCGGCGGGAGCGAATCCATCGAGGTGGCAGTAGAAGTACTCGTCGCCGTTCGGGGCGCGCAGCCAGAAGCGGTTGCCGCTGATCGGCGTGGTGCCAATGCGCACGATGGTGCCGCTCACCGCGGCCACGATGGGGGCGCCGCGAGCCGCCATGATGTCGATGCCCTCGTGGTAGCGGCCGCCGCGCGGAGCCATCCAGTCGTCCGAGAAGGTCGATGGCGCGGCCACGGGGAACACGGGCTCCGTGCCGGCCGGGGCCATGGGGATCTCCTCGGACCCCTTTGCGCGGGCCTGGCGCACGCGCTGCTGCACGCGGGCCGACAGCGCGGCCTTGAGCTCGCCGCGCGCCTGCACCACCACGGCCCGCTGCTCGGCCAGGAGGCCCTCGATGCGCTCGCGCTCGCGCGCGGCCACGGCGGCCTCGGTCCGCGACTCCTCGATCGCCTTGGCCAGGCGCACCTCGGCGGCCCGCAGGGCCACGCGGCGTGCGCGCACCTTGCGCACCAGCCCGGCGTCCTGCCCCGCAGCCCCCTGCAGGGCCTCGGTGCGGCTCACCAGGTCGGTGAGCGACCCGCTTGAGACCACCAACTCGAGCAGGTCGGGGTCGGGCTGGCGGTACAGGGCCGCCAGCCGCGTCGAGAGCGTCTCGCGCGCTACCACCAATTGCGCCCGGGTGCGCACCAGTTCCTTTCGGGTGCGCACGGTCTGGGCGCGCGCGGCGTCAAGGCGGTCCATGGCGGCGTTGTGGCGCACGGCGGCCTCGCCGGCCGCGGCATCCAGGCGTGCGGCCTTGGCCTCCACCTGCTGCACGCGCTGCTTGATCGACGTGAGGTCGCGCGCGGCCTGCGCGGGCATGGCCACTGCGCACAGCACGGCGGCACCCAGCAGCATCATGAGGATTCGGCGGGCCATGGGCGGGGCATTGTCGTCCCAGGCCGCGGCCTGCCGTGAAATCCCCGTTGCTACGTCAGTTGGCGGCCTTCGCCAGCACCTCGTTGAGGTGCGCCTGCGCGTTGATGGCAGCCGGGAAGCCCGCGTAGGCGGCCAACTGGATCACCAGCTCGCGCAACTCGTCCTCGGTGATTCCCACGCGCAGCCCGGCGGACATGACGGCTCCTACTTGTTGGCGCGGTTGGTGTACTGCACCTGGAAGTCACCCTGGGCGTCCACGGTGAGGATGCTCACCGGCACATTGGGGCGGTTCCCCTGCTTGTTGATGGTGATGGCCCCCGTGGCGCCCTTGAAGTCCTTGGTCTTCTTCAGCTGGGCGAGCACCTTGGCGTACTTGAAGGGGTCGGCCTTCTTCCACGACGCGAAGAGGATGTTGGCCGAGTCGTAGGTGAAGGTTCCCCACGTGCCGGGCGTCTTGCCCGGGAAAGCCTTGGTGTAGGCCTTCACATAGCCCTTGGCGGTGGGGAACTGCGACGGGTCGGGCACTCCGCTGAACACGCAGTTCTGGCTGGCCGGGATTCCCGCGGCCGTCACGAAGCCCGGGTCCTGGTTGGCCAGGCCCGCGAAGCACTTGGCCGGGTTGCCCGTGGCCTTGAGCGCCGTGGCCAGCCTCGCGCCCTCGGGGAAGTACGTGCTCAGGTACACCGCGGTGGGGTTGTTGGTGAGCGCCTGCTGCACCGCGGCCGTGTAGTCGGCCTGCGTCAGGTTCTCTTTCACGGTCACCTGGCTCACCAGCACGCCCTTGGGCTCGAGCGCCTCCCTGAGGCGGGCGGCCATGCCGGTGGTGTAGGCGCTGTCGGTGACGATCATCGACACCTTGGCGGGCTTGATGACGTCGAGCATGTACGACGACTCCACCGGCGAGATCTGGCTGTTCTTGGGCTGCACGGTCACGCCGTAGCCGGTGGTGTCATCGGTGGACGTCATCTGCACCGGCACGATCTTCGCCTTGGTGTAGATGGGCAGGTTCACCAGGCCCACCGACGAGTTGTACGGCCCGATCACCGCGACCACCTTGGCCTTGATCGCCTTGGCGGCCGCCGACTCCGCCATGCTGGCGTTGCCCTGGTCGTCCACCTGCACGATCTGCACGTTGCGCCCGTTGAAGCCGCCCTTGGCGTTGTACTGCTTCACGGCCAGCTGCACGCCGCGCAGCATGTCCTGCCCGTTGGACGCCTGCGACCCGGTGAGCGGCCCCTCCACCGCGATGCCGATGGTTCCGTAGGTGGATGGGTCACCCCCCACCGCGTAGCCCCCGACGGCGGTCGAGGCAATGGTTCCAGCGGCGATGACCGCCGCGGCGCCGAGGATGAACGGGCGTCGTGACATAAGGGACTCCTTCGCGGAAGCGGCGCCTTACCTGAGAAACCCTACACTTCGGCAGGGATGCCACCCGGGCGCAGGTGCGGGCGCTACCGTTCGGGCATGGCCCGCGTCACGGTGTACGCCACCCCGTTCTGCCTCTACTGCGTGGGCGCCAAGTCGCTGCTGCGCCGCAGGGGCATACCCTACGACGAGGTGCGCATCAACATGTTCAGCGAGGGCGCCCGCGACCGCCTGCAGGCCGAGAGCGGCGGCGGGCGCACGTTCCCCCAGGTGGTGATCGACGGCGATCCCATCGGCGGGTTCGACAGCCTGCGCGCGCTCGACCGCTCCGGGGATCTCGCGCGCCGCACCGCGCCCGGCCCGTAGGGACTTCCCCCGCGACGCACCCGGCGCCACGTGAGCGGGTTCGCCGGGTCCCTATGCTCGCCGCCAATCCGCACGTGGGAGGCTTCGCCATCCGCACCCTCAACCGGCGCGACTTCACCGCCATCGGGCGGGCGATCGCCGATGCCATCGGCGGGCCGGACCTGGAGGTCGCCTAGCCCCATGAGCACCCGGGCCTCCACGAGATCGCCGCAGCGCATGGTGTGGGCCCTTATCGCGGTTGGCGCAGCGGGCGGCGCGTTCTCTGCGCTGTTCGGCGTGGGCGGTGGCGTGGTGATGGTGCCGCTGCTCATCCTCCTGTGCGGCTACGGCTCGCGCGCGGCCACGGCCACATCGCTGGCCGCAATCGCCGTCATCGCGCTGGTGGGCACCGCGACCCACGGCGTGCTCGGCAACGTGGACTGGCTGGCCGCACTGCTGGTGGGAATCCCTGCCCTTCTCGGCGTGACCATGGGTGTGAAGGTGCGCGCGCGCATCTCGTCGGTCACCATCTCGCGCGCATTCGCCGTGCTGCTGGTCATTGCAGCGGTGCTGCTGGCGGTGGATCTGTGACCGCGGCCATCATCGCGATCACCCTCGGCGTGGCCGGCGGATTCGTGGCGGCGCTCGCGGGCGTGGGCGGCGGCATCCTTTTCGTGCCAGCACTCGCCCTCGTGCTGGGCCTCACCCAGGTGGTGGCCGAGGCCACGTCGCTGCTGGCAATCGTGCCCGTGGCGATCCTCGGCACCTGGCAGCAGCGCCGCACCGGCGACGTGCACCTGCGCGACGCACTCATCATCGGCGCGGGATCAGTGGTCACGGCCATCATCGCGGCCATCGTGGCCAACGAGATGCCGCAGGACGTGCTGCGGTGGCTCTTCGTGGCGCTCATGCTGGTGATCGCCGCGCGCATCTGGCTCGGGGCACAGAAGGATGCGGCGAAGGGTGCGTAGTCGCTGCACGGGGAGCGCCCGCCCCAACCGGCAGGAGCTCCCCGTGCAGCATGAGTGCTACGTGGACCTGCCCGCAGGGTTGACCTTGTCGGTATCGCGCAGGAAATCGTTCGACTGCGCGAATGCCGAGGGGGCCATCTGCGGCCCCCCGCTTCCCGCGTATGTCCTTCGTGAGTGGGCCTATTGTCCCGTACTGCACGACCCCACGACGTGCGTGGATTCGTCCGCTCATCGATGAAAGGTCCAAAGAATGCCGCGCAGGCCCCCGGCGCTGGCCGCCATAGCCCTTTCCGCAGGCGCACTCGCCTCCGGCTGCGGGGGCTCGGGTACCTCTGCGGAGCCCACTCGCCAGGCGGCCGCCGCAGGCGACACCCGCACATGTCCGCCGCGAAACCCGAGCTTCACGTATGAAGCGAAAATCGCGAACACGCTGCCCTTTGCCGTCATGCTTCGCGCGAGCGAGTACGACTGCAACGACTGGGACGGAGGGGCCGCGGGCGAGTCGAGCGACACGAGAGCGCGTGCGCCACCACCAGCAGTCATCTGGGCGACGACCGTGGTGTTGCGCGGACCATCGAATACGACGTTGTTGCCGAGTGTACGACTCGCGCCCTCGACCGGAATACCGATGCTGACATCGGCGAGTTCGATCGGCTCAAAGGCGGAGTCGGGAAGGGCATCGGTTGTGTCCGCGATGACCTTGCCCGTCATCTCGCCATCGGCGCGAAGATCGGCGAGCGCCGACTGAACATCCTTGACTGCCTCGACAGCCTCAGGCTGGTCGGGCGCCGACGTGGTGGCGCTGGCAAAAGCCGGTGCGCTGAGGATGGCGCACGCAGCGAGCCCTGCGGCGATGCGCCGCGAGGGGATCTGGGAACTCCATCGATTCATCATGTGGTGAATATGGGACGCGCACGCGCATGTGTCCCAGCTTTTCGCCTACGACGTACCGATGTACGTAGCCCCCTTTTCCCGCGAATAGTCTGTGCCGCGTGACGGTCTGATCGGAGCGCAGATCCAATGAGCACAGACGGGCCCATGGGCCGAACGACCATCCCCGAGGCGGTGGAAGCTGAGGTCCTCCGGCGCGACGGCTGGACATGCGGCGTGTGCGGTGTCGCCGTGCCCCCGAATCGACCTGCGCCGCATCCTCTCTCCCTCGCCTACGACCACGTCATCGAGGTGCGCGCGGGCGGCGACAACAGCGCCGGGAACCTCCGCGTCACCCACTCCCGGTGCAACATTGTCCGGAGTGCCCCCAAGGGCCCGAAGATCGCCTTCGACCTGGCCGCCCGGGGGTGCCGCAATTGGCACACCGTCCGGAACCTGCCAACGGGCGGTCACGCCCGTGCAGGAATAGGTTTCACGTATGTCCCTGCGCGCCCACACGCGTCCCCTCCTGGTCATCGCCCTGGTCGGCATCGCCTGCGCGGCGGGTGCCGCCGACGGTGCGACGTTCCGGGTTGCCGCCGGCGGCAACGACGCCGCATGCGCGGCGAACCCCGACCAGCCCTGCGCAACCCTGGCGGGGGCCGTCACCGCCACCTGGTCGTTCAACCGGGATGTACGCGACACCATCCGGCTCGGCGCCGGCACCTTCCCCGTGACCCAGCGCATGACGCTTGGCGCGGTCGACCTCATCGGCGTCGGTCTCGGGGGGTCGCTCCTGCGCATGAGCGGTGAGGGACGCATCGAGATGTTCGAGACGGCCACCGCCAATGGGGTCGCCGTCGGGGGATCGGCGCCCGAGTACGGCGCCGGCGCGCGGCTGCAGCTGCGCGACTCGGCCATCGGCGCCAACCTCGTGGTGGCACTCTCCCCCGCAGGCATCGTGCCGCGTCCGAACGCGCCGGTGGCAGACCCCGGCGTCATGCTGAGCGGGCAGGCGTCGCTGGTCGACTCGATCGTGGTCACGCCGCAGGCCTACGCGGGCATCAGGGTGTCCGGGGCCCAGCGCGTGACACTCTGGAACACCTCGGTCGCCGGCACGGCGCCGGGCATCGCCACCGCCGGTGGCGCACGGGGTGGCACGGTGCTCATCAACCGCGTCTTCGCCCAGGGCGGCGTCAACCACGCGTCGGCCAGCGACATGACGGTGGCCAACAGCATCCTCACCTCGTTCACGCGGGACGGGAACGACGCCATCCTGCGCGGCGCCGATGCCGGTGCGGTGACCGTGGCGCTCTCCACCATCTGGCGCGGGCAGTGCCAGACGGCCACCAACGGCGCGATGTCGATCGCGGGCTCCCTCGTGGCCGCAGCGTGCGGCCCGAACCCCGACCAGTTCCCGGCGCTCCATCGCACCGCCGCCGGGGCGCCCATCACGTTCGACCGTGACTTCATCTACCGCGACCCGTATTCGGTCAACGTGCCCATGGGCTTCGGACCGCTCAACTACACAGCCAATCCGTTCTCGCCGTCGCCCTGGGGCGCGGTGCCCGGCATCACCACCATGCCCACGGTGGGCCGCAACGTCGCCGCCAACTACACACCGGTGGCCGGGTCGCCGCTCATCGACCATGTGTCAGACGCCATCTCGCCGGCCATCGCCGCCGCATACCCGGTTGACCTCCTCGGCACGATGCGCACGGCGCCCTACGACCTGGGTGCCATCGAGGCGAACGCCGATCCCCGGAACGTGGGCCCCGGGCCCGAGGGCGTCGGCATCGCGCCCGGCGACGACGGCGGCCCCGCCCCGGTGCTCGGCGGCCTCGACGGGGCAGTGGCGCTCCCCGGCGCACCGCAGGCAGGCGTTGACGGACTGCCGCGTGAGCTGGGTGCGGCGGGCGAGGTGGAGGGGGCCGCGCCGCGCATCAGCGTCTCGGTGAAGGTGCCGAAGTCGGCCCGATGGGATCGGCCCATCCCGGTCAGGGTCACCACCAGCGGCCCGGCACGGGTACAGGTGGTGGCACGTCGGCCGCGCGTGGGTGAGCCCGGGCAGTCGCGGGTCATCGGCCTCACCGTGGTGCGCGTGAAGGCGGCCGGCACCACCAAGGTGATGCTGCGGCTGAAGTCCGCGGCAAAGCGCGGCCCGGCAAGCATCTCCGCCACGGCGAGCCAGCCCGGGTTCACGAAGGGCGTGGGCGTGGCGACCCTGCGCCTCACGGGTCCGCAGGGCGTGGTGCTCACGGTTCCGCCGACGCTGGTGGCGGGCGCCAATCGCGTGACGGTCACGCTTGCCCGACCGGGGCGCGTCACGGTCGTTGCGCGCAGGGCCACCACCAACCGCGTGCTGGGCCTCGTAGTGATCAATGCGACCAGGGCGGGGCGTCGCACCGCCACGCTCACCCTGTCGCCGGCACGACTGGTGGACGGATCGATCCGCGTCACCGCCACGTCGAGCACCGGCGGCACCGACACGGTGGCACGCGACGCGGGCTGATCCCGGCCGGGCAAGCCTTACGTTCCGATAAGAAGTTCCATACGCGCCCCTCAGACGGGCGGGGCCCTCTGCTTGCATCGCCCCCGCATGACCTCCCCAGATCAGAACACCGGAATGCCGCGACGGCACGTGGTGGGCCTCAGCCTCATCGCGGCGATCGCCGTGGTGCTCGTGGCGAGCAAGCCGCCACCCGGGGCCCTGCTCCCGGCATAGCTGCCCCGATCGCCCCGGACGTGCTCCGGGGCATTGGTGGTTGGGGGACCGGTGGCGGCCGCCGCGCCTCACACGGAAAAACGCGGTCTCCATGTGCTGATCGCCGGATCACGGCCCCACCAACGCCGAGGGGGCCCCAGTTGGCCCCCTCAGATCCCGCTTGTTTTCCTTCATTTGCCCCTTCTGCAGAACTCTCCACAGAAGAGACCAAAGTGGGCCTGTTCTGCAGAAAGGATTCGCCCCATCGGCACTGACACTCCCAGTGAGCAGAGAAAGACGCCTCACACGCTCTTACCGGTGCGCCTCACATTCGTGGGAGCGCCACGTCCTGTCTCATCGCGCCGATCATCGCGGCATCACCAGGTCGGATTCGACTTCTGGGTGATCGTGAGGACCGTTGGCTCAGTCGGAGGGTCGGTCGATTTGCCCACGGCCGAGGGGACATAGGGAATCTTTATCCGGAGGATGTAGTCCCCTGCCTGTGGGTAGTCCTTGGAACCGCCGTTCACGCAGAAGTCGACGACGCAGGTGACATGTTCTCCGTTGAACTGGTTGTCGGCTTTCGCTCCGATTGTGCTGATGGTCAGGCGGATGGCCCCAAGCACCGCGTTCCTCGGCTTTGTGCCGATGAATTCGACGTTGAAGGGATGGGAATGCGCCTTATAGTTGGGCTCCAGGTTCCGCGCCAGCACTGAATAACCCGGACCGAGGACGGCCTGCTGGATCCCCTGCGGCGGGCGATGGTCTGGGCGATTGCCATTTGCCCAGTCGAAATTGTCGACGCCGCCCACATGCAGCTGGATTGTCTGGTTTGTCTTATTGACGACCTCGAGGGCGCCCACGCCAATGGCGGGTGTGGCGCTGGCTGCGCGACGGTCAGACGCTGCCCCGGTGGTGGCCGACGCCAAGTTTTTCTCGATATCCCCCCTTGCGTCCGCCGCCTGTGATGATTGATCACCGCTGCTGCCGCAGCCAGCTGCCGCGATTGCGCCGGCAACTAGTGGAATGAGGAGGAAGGTCTTGTTCATCGGGGGCTCCTGGAGTTCGTTGGATGATGGCAGGCACAGGCTGCGCCAGCGCTCCTGTCACACCTTCTCCGCTGGTGCTCGTGCAGGATCACCAGCGCGGATTTTCCGTCGAGGTGATCGTGAGCACGCTGGGCTCGGTCAGGGGGCAACGGTCTCCAACGCAGTAGGGGTTTTGCAGGCGGAGCGTGTACTCCCCCTGGGGGGAGTCGAGGAACTTCACGCTCGCCGTCGACATCGAGCACTGGCTGCCAGCCTCATCGCGCCCTGCGATCCTGTAACGGCCGTCACTGCCCGCCATTCCGCACCACCTATCCAGACGAATCTCCGCGATCGGCGTGGTGGGTGACGAAGTGAAGAACTGGACGTTGAAGGGGGCTGAATTCGCCATGGGGTTGATGTCCAGCTGGGGCGCCAGCACCGAGTTATTCTCGAGGACATCGGCGTACTGGAAGCCTTGCGGCTGCCGGTGGTCTGGGCGATTGCCATTTGCCCAGTCGTAGTTGTCGACGCCTGTCACGCGCAACTGCATCGTCCGGTCAAGCTTATTCACAATGCGAAGACCTGTGTAGGCGCGGGTCCCGGACGCGCGACGGACCGGGGTCCCTGCCACGACCGCAGGGGCCTTGGCTGCCTTGACGTTATTACTCGGGTCCTTGGCCCGTGCGGACTGATCACCGCTGCCGCCACAGCCTGCCACCGCGATTGCGCCGGCGACCAATGGAATTGCGAGGAGGGCCTTGTTCATTAGGGGCTCTTGGAGCTAATTGGATGATGACAGGTACAGGCTGCGCCAGCGCTCCTATCGCACCTGTGCCGCTGGTGCTCGTGCAGGATCACCAGCGCGGATTTTCCGTCGAGGTGATCGTGAGCACGCCTGGCTCGCCGAGGAGACAACTGCTCAAACTAACGCAATATGGTGTTTGCAGGCGGAGGGTGTACTTTCCCCGGGGAAAATCGAGCGACTTCTCGCCCCTGGTCGACCGCCAGCACGTGCCAGTCGAAGCCTGGTAGCCCACGATCTCATAGTCGCCGCCACTGCCCGGCATGCTGCAATGTCTCTCCAGGCGAATCTCCGCGATCGGAGTGGTGGGTGACGAAGTGAAGAACTGGACGTTGAAGGGGGCTGATTTCGCGTTCGGGTTGATGTCCAGCTGAGGCGCCAGCACCGAGTTGTTCTCGAGGACATCGGCGTACTGGAAGCCTTGCGGCTGCCGGTGGTCGGGGCGGTTGCCATTGGCCCAGTCGAAGTTGTCGACGCCGGTCACGCGCAACTGCATCGTCCGGTCAAGCCTGTTCACAATCCGGAGCCCTGTGTAGGCACGGGCCCCGGACGCGCGACGAACCTGAGCCCCCGGCGCGGCGGGGGCGGTGGCAGCGGCCACCTCGACAATGTTCCTCGGGTCCTTGGCCTGTGCGGACTGATCACCGCTGCCGCCACAGCCTGCCACCGCGATTGCGCCGGCGACCAATGGAATTGCGAGGAGGGTCTTGTTCATCGGGCACCTCATTGTCGGAGTTCGATCAGCCAAGAGAGATCTTGGTTGGGTGAGCCGCAAGCTGACTGCTCAAAGCATGAAGAAGTTGAAGACTCCAGCCGTGTCGGGTGCGGAGTCTGTCGTCTGGAATGCGCCCACGCGACGCCGGGTGACCGTGCCGCCCTCGATCCGCAGCAGCGTAGGCACCTCCTTCACCGTGAAGCGCGCGGCAAGGGCTGCGGCCTCATCCAGATCGACACGTCGCGTCGCGGCGTTGTGGGATGGGAACTTCCGGAGATGCGAACCCACCTGAGTACGCAGGGCAGCGCACTGCTGATGGCACCACGTGGCGTCGAAGAACAGGAACACCGGGTCGGCGCCCGCCGCATCGACGAACGCCGCGGCGTCAGCACCCGGCGTCACCGTGCCCATGGCATTCACGGTGGCGGCGGACCTCAGTGTCTGCTCGACGGCGTCCTTCGCGTCCTGGGCCCGCGCGGACTGGCTGCTGCTGCCGCCACAGCCGGCCAGTGCAATGGCGCCAATCATGACCGGGACAACAAGACCTAGATGCTTCATCACGCACCACCTCTATTCCTGATGACCACGTTGGCGTCTACTGGGCCGGCGGGATCGTCTGCGTGATCTCCATGATGGAGGGGGCGTCTGGCCGCCAGGTGTCCCCCACCTTGACCATCCCCTTGGGAACCGAGAACCGGATGCCATACGCCCAGCCCTGGTAAGCACCCATGTCGTGGTTCGTCACACTGCCCGTGTGGCACGTATTTTCCCCATCGCTCCTTTCGGGTTGCACCAAGTACCCAACCGAATTCTTGCCTTTATAAGGTGTTTTGCTGTAAACGGTGGAGCACAGCGCAAGCCGGATGGACGCGATCGGCTTTGTCGGTGAAGGCCCGTAGACCTCGATCCTGAACGGCCAGCTCTTCGCATTCGTGTTGGGAGTCAATGTCCGCGCGAGCGCAAACTGATTTTGGACGATCTGGGCCCCCTGGAACCCCTGCGGCGGTGCGTGGTCGGGGCGATCGCCGCCGGCCCAGTCGTAGTTGTCGACCTCGGTCACGCGCAGCGTCACGGTCCGGTTGACCCTATTCACGATCTTGAGCGCGCCCTCCCCAATATCCGGGGTGGCCGCGGCTTGGCGGTTGGCGTCCGCCCCCGTCGTGGCCGATGCCAGGTTCTTCTCGATATCCCCCCTTGCGTCCGCAGCCTGTGATGCTTGATCACTGCTGCCACCGCAGCCAGCTGCCGCAATGGCGCCGGCGATCAATGGAATCACAATCAGGGTCTTGTTCATCGGGGGCTCCTTGGGGTTCGGTGGACTGAGTCCGCTTGAGACGGTACCAGTGTTACCGCCCCCACCAACGCCGAGGGGGCCCCAGTTGGCCCCCTCGATTCCCGCGTGTTTCCTTCATGTGCCCCTTCTGCAGAACTCTCCACAGAAGAGACCAAAGTGGGTCTGTTCTGCAGAAGTCCCGCGCCCCATTGGGGCTGACTCCTGTAAGCGACAGATCGGCGCGCCTCACACGCTCTTACCGGTATGCCTCACATTCCTCGGCACACCAATAGCGCGAAGATGATCGCTGAACACGCTTAGCCGATCATCTATGCGCTGTTTCGACGCCGGGGGCAGGCTCCGGACCATGCCGCCGCGATCTCACCTCAATCCCAGATCGTCAGCCGCGACACGTTCCGGCCCAATCCCTGCTCGAACGCACGAATCCTCTCATCCATCGTGAGCAATGCGGCATCCCGATCGCGCGCGGTCGCATAGATCAACCGGTCCGCTGGATCTCGATGGAAGCCCTCGTTCCTGAGATCGACCGCACCAGCAGCGATTCGGGGTGAGATCTCGACCACCTGGACTCCGGGGTGCGCGATGGCCTGGGCGATCCATTCGTCAACAGGATGGTGCAAGGCGATCTTGCCGTCTGCGACGAGCTGTGCGACCTCCCACTGGCAGATTGACGGAACGAGCGCCACATCGGTGCCGGCAAGAAATCGCTTCGCCTTGCGCCCGATGCGGTCGAGATCCTCGCTTGCCCACCAGATCCACACATGGGTATCGAGAACGCAGACGTCAGCTCTACGAGTCGGCATTCCAGTCGGCGGACGTGGGCTTCACGAGCTCGTCATCACTGACGAGCTGCTTCACTGAGCCGACCAGCGAAGGCGGCGACCCAAGTGGGCGCACCTCCAGGCAAGGACGGCCATAGTGCGTGACCTCGATCGTCTCGCCCGACCGAGCAAGGTCCTTCGCCAATTGAAGAAGCTCTGCCTTGAAGCGGCTAATTGGGATCTGCCTTGGCGGCGTCATGATGACCACACTAGCATGGTCAAGATAGCGCCTTTCCCATTGTGGTGGACGCGCCGCCCCTCGCGGCCTCACGCGCCCCGAAACGACTAAGGGGGCCCCAGTTGGCCCCCTCAGATCCCGCGTATGTCCTTCGGAAGTGGGCCTGTTCTGCCGTAAGGATTCGCCCCATGAGCACTGGCACTCACAGGGAGCAGACGAAGACGCCTCACACGCTCATACCGGTGCGCCTCACATTCTCGGGAGCGCCACGTCCTGTCTCATCGCGCCGATCATCGCGGCATCACCAGGTCGGATTCGACTTCTGGGTGATCGTGAGCACTGTGGGCTCAGTCGATGAGTCTTCGGTCACAACCATCCGGAGGATGTAGTCGCCCTCCTGGGGATAGTCCCTCTGCCCCAAGTAGCAATCGTCCTCTACGCATGTGTAGTCGACGCCAAGTCTCTGTACCTTCAGACGAATGCCGGCAACCGCCGTTCGACTGATGTCCAGGGTGTGGAACTCGACATTGAACGGCGCCCTTAAGGCAAACGCATTTTTGACCAGCCGCGGCGCCAGCACCGATCCGCCGACCGGGAGGATGACCTTGTTGATCCCCTGCGGCGGCTCATGGTCGGGGCGGTTGTCATTTGCCCAGTCGTAGTTGTCGACGCCGGTCACTTCCAATTGCAACTTCCGGGTGGCCTTGTTGACGACCTTGAGGGCTCCCGGGCCAAGTTCGGGGGTGGCCGCGGCTTGGCGGCTGGCGGCCGCCACTGTCGTGGTGGTCGCCGGGTTGGTCGATTCGCTGCTTGGAGAGCTACTGCCACCGCAGCCAGCTGCCGCGATTGCGCCGGCGATCAATGCAATAGCGAGGAGGGTCTTGTTCGTCGGGTGCTCCTGGCGCTTGTTGGATGATGGCAGGTGCAGGCTGCGCCAGCGCTTCTGTCACATCTGCGCCGCCGGTGCTTGTGCAGGATCACCAGCGCGGATTTGCCGTCGAGGTGATCGTGAGCACGCCCGGCGTTTCGGGGCAAGGCCTGCTCTTGCATGTGTACTTCTGCAGGCGGAGGGTGTACTCACCCTGGGGGACGTCCAGCAACTGCGTTTGCGAATGCTTGCATTGGGAGTCATCACGACCCACGATGAAGAAACGGACCGCGTTGTAATTCACGATGCACATCGCGTTCAGGCGAATCTCTGCGATCGGCGCGGTGGGTGACGATGTGATGAACTGGACGTTGAAGGGGGCTGAACTCGCGTTCGTGTTCACGTCCAGATGCGGCGCCAGCACCGAGTCGTTCGCGTTAATAAACGCGTATTGGAAACCCTGCGGCTGTCGGTTGTCGGGGCGTTTGCTACTTGCCCAGTCGTAGTTGTCGACGCCGGTGACGCGCAACTGAATCATCCGGTCAAGCTTGTTCACAATGCGGAGCCCTGTGCGAGGAAGGGCGCGAGCGCCATCGGCGCGACGAACCGAAGTCCCCGCCTCGGTTGTGGCGGACTTGAGGTTCTTCTCGATATCCCCCCTTGCGTCCGCAGCCTGTGATGATTGATCACTGCTGCTACCGCAGCCAGCCACCGCAATGGCGCCGGCGATCAATGGAATGGCGAGGAGGGTCTTGTTCATCGGGGGCTCCTTCAGGTTTGGTGCACCGAGTCTGCTTGGGACGGTACCAGCGTTACCGCCCCACCAACGCCGAGGGGGCCCCAGTTGGCCCCCTCGGATCCCGCCTGTTTCCTTCATTTGTCCCTTCTGCAGAACTCTCCACAGAAGAGACCAAGTGGACCCGGCCGGCACTGCCCCGGCGTCCGAAAGCGTTTCCAGATGGGTTTCTCCGAGCGCAGCCGGTGATGAATGTCTCGGGGAGGGCGCCATCTCCGGCAAATCACCTCTCCCCCAGCCCCTCCTGAAATCTCGCCCCTTGGCCGAGGAACCCTGCCTCGGGGCCAGGACCACTATGCGACGCCGGTGATCCCCCTCATGGTCCGAAGGGTGGGCCGACGACTCTCAGACCCGCTTACTAGGCGGCGAGAGCGAGCTGACGGGTGTCCGCAGCTACGTTTGGTTCCCTGTTGGTAACGCGGTCCTCAGGGTCCGCGGCTCGCTTGCCAATCCTTCTCCGCCCCGTCGAAACTGGTTCGGGCCCGTTGAAGGTTCCTGCTGTCGGGAGGGTATCACCGGCACGCAGGCGCCCCCTTACGCCCGGGAAGGTTTCCCCACTCCTAATGAGCAGGGACACACCGCCCCCGCGGATAGCGCTACCGTGGCCCCACGGCTTGAGCGACCAACCGCTCTTCGAGCGGTCCGCTCGCCATTAGGGAGACACCCAGGAGTGAGCACGACGACGGTTGCCCCGCGCCTGCTGCGCGGAGGCGGATCGTTCCAGTCCGAGCTGCGGGCGGCGGTGGCAGAGATGCTCGACGCACGCACGCGCCGGATGGGCAGGGTGCGGTTCTTCTCGAAGGCGGCGTTCATGCTGCTGTGGACGGCGGCCTCGTACGCCTACCTGGTGTTCTTCGCCGGCAGCTGGTGGCAGGCGGGGCTGGGGTGCATCTCACTGGCGTTCGCGCTGGGCGGGGTGGCCTTCTCGATCCAGCACGACGCCAACCACGGTGCGCTGGGGCGCCGCTGGAGCGTGCTGGGCCTGTCGCTCGACACCCTGCTCGGCACGTCGTCGTACCTGTGGCGCGAGCGCCACAACCACGCGCACCACACCTACACCAACGTGGTGGACAAGGACGGCGACATCGAGCAGCTGCCCCTCGCGCGGTTCGCACCCGACCAGCCGTGGAGCCCGTGGCACCCGTGGCAGCACGTGTACATGTTCGTGCTCTACGGCTTCTACGCGCCGCGGCAGGCGCTGATGGGCGACTTCTCCATGCTGCTGCGCGGCCCCAACGCGCACGTGCCGCTCAAGCGCCCCACGGGTGCGCGGCTGTGGGAGCTCATCATCAGCAAGGTGATCTTCTTCGGGCTGTTCCTGGTGCTGCCGATGTTCTTCCAGCCATGGTGGGGCGTGCTGCTGGGCGCGTTCGTCACCCTGTGGATCCTCGGCATCATCCTCGCCGTGGTGTTCCAGCTGGCCCACTGCGTGGAGGAGGCCGACTTCACCAGCGAGGCCAGGCTGATCGCCGAGGCCGAGGAGGATGGCCCGCGTGAGTGGGCGCGCCACCAGGTGGAGCACACCGTCGACTTCGGGCGATCCAGCCGCCTACTCAACTGGTACCTCGGGGGGCTCAACTTCCAGGTGGAGCACCACCTGCTGCCAAGCGTGTGCCATGTGCACTACCGCCGCATCTCGCCGGTGGTGGAGCAGCTCTGCGCCGAGCATGGCTTCCGCTACAACGCGAACGTCACCTTGTGGAGCGCGCTTGGGTCGCACGCCCGGTGGCTCAAGCGAATGGGAGTGAAGCCCGCGTAGCGCATACACTTCACGCCATGCGAGTGATGCTCATGCGCACCTGCCTCTCCGAAGCCGTGGCGCCGTCGGTATGGAAGTCGTCCAGGCGGGTGCTGGAGCGCTGCGGCGTGGACGTAAAGGTGCCCCGCGCGCAGACCTGCTGCTCGCAGCCGGCATGGACCGCCGGGCACCCCGACCAGGCGCGCGCGGTGGCGCGCCACACCATCGTGGTCTTCTCAGGGCCCGAGGAGGTCGTGGTGCCCTCGGGATCGTGCGCCGGCATGGTGGTGCACGGCTATCCCGAGATGTTCAAGGGCCAGCCCGAGGAGGAGGCCGCGCTCGACCTGGCGCGGCGCACCATCGAGCTCACGCAGTTCCTGGCCAAGCACGACCTCGACCCGGGGCGCGGATCGCGCGGCCCGGTGACCATGCACGACTCCTGCCACATGCTGCGCGTGATGGATGAGAGCCAGAGCCCGCGCGAGGCGCTGGCCAAGGCCGGCTGCGAGGTGCGCGAGATGCAACACACCGACCGGTGCTGTGGGTTCGGCGGGGTATTCGCCATCAACTTCCCCGAGCTCTCCGGCCGCCTGGGCGAGGAGAAGGCGCGCGCGGCCATCGAGAGCGGGGCGCGCGAGGTGGTGTCATGCGATCTCGGGTGCCTCATGCACATCGTGGGCGTGGCGCACCGGCAGGGAATCCCCCTGCGCGCGCGCCACGTAGCCGAGGTGCTCGACAGGTGAGCACGCGCAAGCGGCGCGGCGATGGCGGGGTGGCCTACCTCGACGTGCAGGGCACGCTGCGCGAGCGCACGGTGGATGCCCTGCGCGACCGAACCCTTCGCGGCAACCTTGACTCCGCCACCACCAGCTGGGGTGAGAGCCGCGACGCCATGCGCAGCGATTACGGGCTGGACGAAATGCGGGAGCGCGCGCGCGAGATACGCCGCTCGAACATCCGCAACTTGCCGGCGCTGCTCAGCGAGATGCAGGCGAAGGTGCGCGAGGCCGGGGGCACCGTGGTGCGCGCGGTCGACGGAGCGGAGGCCTGCCGCTACATCACCGGCCTGGCGCAGGCGCGCGGGGTGAAGGTGGTGGCCAAGAGCAAGTCGATGGCCACCGAGGAGATCAAGCTCAACGAGGCGCTCGAGGATGCTCGAATCGAGGTGGTGGAGACCGACCTCGGGGAGTGGATCCTCCAGCTGGCCAGCGAGCACCCGAGCCACATCATCGCCCCGGCGGTGCACCTCAACCGCGAGCAGGTGGCGGCGCTCTTCCGCGAGGAGGCCGGCACCGACGACGTGCCCGACGACCGCGAGGGGCTCGTTGCCCATGCGCGCGTGCGCCTTCGCGAGAAGTTCGCCGAGGCGGGCATCGGGGTATCGGGGGTGAACCTGGGCGTGGCATCCACCGGCACGGTGTGCGTGCTGGAGAACGAGGGCAACGCGCGCCTGGTCACATCGCAGCCGCGAATCCACGTGGCCGTGATGGGCATGGAGCGCGTGGTGGCCGACTGGGACGAGGCCGCGCACATCCTTCAGGTGCTGCCCATGGCGGCCATCGGCCAGGACGCCGCCAACTACGTGAACCTCATCACCGGGCCCCGCCGCGATGGCGAGGCCGACGGCCCGGAGGAGTTCCACCTGGTCATCATCGACGGCGGGCGCGGCGCTCTTCGCGGCACGGAGTTCGAGGAGGCCCTCTCGTGCATCCGCTGCGGGGCGTGCCTCTACTCGTGCCCCATGTGGCGATCGGTGGGCGGCCAGGCCTACGGATCGCCCTACTCCGGGCCCATCGGGGCCGTCATCACGCCGCTGCTTGAGGGGCCATCCTCCCCCGCATCCCGCGACCTGCCGTTCATGTCGTCGCTGTGCGGCGCCTGCGGCGAGGCCTGCCCGGTGGGAATCCCCCTTCAGGACCTTCTGGTGCGCGCCCGCGCCCGGTCGTCGTCCCCCGCCACCCGTAAGTCGGGCATGGCCTTCCGCGCGTGGAGCCGCCTGTGGCGGCGGCCCAGCACCTACCGGGCCTGGATGGCCGGCTGGCGCCTGATGCTGCGCGCCCGCGGCAAGGATGGCTGGGCCACCGACCTGCCCGGGCCCGGCGCCGGCTGGACCCAGGTGCGCGACATGCCCACCCGGTGGCCCCCGCGCAGGTGAGCACGGCGTCGTCGGGGGACCCGCTGGTGGACCTGCTCATGGCCTCGCTCACCCGCCGCAAGGCCACGGGCCAGGTGGTGAGCGGCGAGCATGCCGGGCGCGAGGCCGCCCGCTGGATGGCCGACGCCGGGGTGGCACGCGCGGTGCTGGCGAGCGACCCGGTGGTAGATGCGATCGGGCTTCCCGATGCCCTGCGGCGCGAGGGAATCGACGTGATCATGTGGCCCACCGGCCTTGGCAAGCGCGAGGCCATGGGGCTCGAAGGGCCCATCGACGTGTGCGGGGTCACCGTGCCCGCGCTGGCCGTGGCCGAGCGTGGCACGGTGGTGCTGGAGGCATCAGAGGGCCACGGGCGCGGGTTGGATGTGACAAGCCGCCATCACGTGGCGCTGCTGCCGACCGACCGAATCGTGCGCACGCTGGGCGAGGCCCTGGCGCTTACCTTCGCCGACGGCCGCCCCGCGCCATCGGCGGTGAGCCTGGTGTCGGGGCCCAGCCGCAGCAGCGACATCGAGAAGATCTCCACGCTGGGAGCGCATGGGGCGCTCACCGAGCACGTGGTCATCATCCGGTAGACCCGCGCAGAGGTGGGTCATCGCTCCTGCCGAGCAGTCGGCACCCCCGCCCGCAGGCCTCGGGTCAGCCCCTGCCCCTCCGGGCGTTGGCCCGTGACAGCTCGCGCTTCATCTCGCGATCCTTGATTGCCACGCGCTTGTCGTACTGGGTGCGCCCGCGGCCGAGGCCGAGCTCGATCTTGGCCCGTCCGTCATCGTTGAAGTACATGCGCAGCGGGATGAGCGTGACGCCGGCCTCGCTGAGCCGGCCGGCGATCTTGTCGATCTCGCGGCGGTGCAGCAGCAGGCGGCGGGTGCGCTGGGGGTCGTGGCCGCGCCCGCCCGCAGGGCCGTAGTCGCTGATGTGCGCGCCCACGAGGAACACCTCGCCGTTGATGACCTGCGCGTAGGCCTCGCGGATCATCGCGCCGCTCTCGCGCAGGCCCTTCACCTCGGTTCCGGTCAGGGCGATGCCGGCCTCGTAGCGGTCGAGGATCTCGTACTCGTGCAGGGCCTTGCGGTTCTGCGCGATGTCCTTGCGGGCGGGAGCCTTGGCGCCGCCCTTGGTCTTGCCCTTCTTGCCCATGGGCGTGGCAGGTTAGCGGTGCCGGGGTGGGCGATCGGCCAGGTCGAGGGTGACGCGCCCCCGAAGCGGCTCGATGTCGTGCACGCGCACGCGCACCGCATCGCCCAGGCGGAAGCGCCTGCCGGTGTCCTCCCCCACCGCCTCGGCCGAGAACTCATCGGGCATGTAGTGGTCGTCGGGCATGTGGCGGAAGGGCAGGAAGCCGTCGAACGCCTCATCGAAGGTGATGAACAGCCCGGACTGGCCCACGCCGGTCACCTCGCCGTCGCGCGGGCGATCCCAGGCGTCGCCCTGCATCGACTGCGCCAGCAGGTAGGCCAGGCACATGCGGTCGGCGCGGCGCTCGAGGTCGGTGGCATCGCGCTCGCGGTCCGATGCGTCGCGCGCCACCTCGGGCAGCATGGCGGCGTCGGGCGCGGGCTC
This sequence comes from Actinomycetota bacterium, assembly GCA_016870155.1. Lineage (GTDB taxonomy): Bacteria > Actinomycetota > Thermoleophilia > Miltoncostaeales > Miltoncostaeaceae > SYFI01. The sequence goes on from VGCE01000002.1 coordinate 132,885, forward strand.
CCCAAGGCCCAGCGCGTGCGCCAGCGCGCGGTGCACCACCAGGTCGGGGTAGCGCCGGATGGGCGAGGTGAAGTGCAGGTACGCCGGGCTGGCCAGCCCCGAGTGCGAGGTCTCATCGGGGCGGTACACGGCCTTCTGCAGCGCGCGCAGCACCATGTAGGGCAGGCTGGCGCCGCCCTCGCCGCTGCGGTCCACGTGCAGACGCACGGCATGGGCCGCCACCCCCGCGGCCTCGCGGCGCTGCTCGGACGTGAGTATTCCCTCGGCCAGGGGCGGCACGGGGATGCCGACGATCTCGAGCCGCTCCCAGAGGTCCTCGATGGCCACCTGGTCGGGGTCGGCGTGCACCCGGTACAGCGCGGGAACGTGCTTGGCGATGAGGAACCTGGCCACGGCCTCGTTGGCCGCGATCATGCACTCCTCGATGAGGCTGTGGGACTCGGTCTGGGTCTCCATCTCCACCGACGCGATGCGGTCGCCCTCGAAGTGGAAGCGGGGCTCGCTGGTCACGATGTCCAGCGCCCCGCGGCGCATGCGGCGGGCGCGCAGGCGCCTGGCGAGTTCCATGGCCAGGCGCACGTCGGCTTCCATGAGGGCGTCGCCCAGGGCTGCGGTGCCACCCAGGAAGGCGTCCACCTCGGGGTATGTGAGGCGTCGGTCCGACCGGATGAGCGACCGGTGGAAGCCCTCGCCCGTCACCGAGCCGTCGGGCATCACCAGCATGTGGGCGGTGAACGCGTTGCGGTCCTCCCCGGGGCGCAGCGAGCAGACATCGTTGGAGAGCACCTCGGGCAGCATCGGATCGACCGTTCCCGGCAGGTACACAGAGCAGCCCCGCCGCTCGGCCTCGCGGTCGATCGCCCCGCCGGGCACCACGTAGCGGCTCACGTCGGCGATGTGCACCCACACGCGGATTCCCTGGCCCTCCTGGGCCACCGCGATGGCGTCGTCGTGGTCCTTCGCGCCCTCGGGGTCGATGGTGATCACCCGCTGATCACGCAGATCGCGGCGGTCGGCGTCGGGCTCATCGCGCGTGCGGGCGGCCGCCTGGGCCTCGTCGCGCGCCTTCGGGCCGAATCCGCGCCCCAGGCCCTCATGCGCGATGAGCGCGCGAATGGCCGCGCCGGCCTGGGTGGCCGGACCGTGGATCGCCACCACCTCGCAGCCGCCACCCTTCATGCGGGCGGTCACCAGGTCGCCCATGCGGGCGTCACCGCGCCTGGCCTTGATGAGCGGCACCTCGGGCCCGGCCTCGAAGGCCGGACGCGCGGCCATGCGGCGCCCGGCGGGCACCATCTCGGCCACGAACTGCGCGCCCGTGCGGCCCCGGGCCACCGACCTAGCCGCCCTGCGGGGCGAGTCGGGCCAGGGCGGCGTCGAGTGCCTCGTCGGCCTCGGTGTCGGCCGTGTCGGTGGCCGTGACGTCGGGCTTCACCCCGCCCTCCCCGATGTCGAGGCCCTTGGGCGTGCGGTAGCCCGCGATGGTCACGCGCACGGCGCCGCCGTCGCTGGTCTCCTGGGTCACCTGCACCTTCGACTTGCCGAAGGTGCGCTCGCCCACGATCACCGCGCGGCCGGTGTCCTTGAGGGCCCCGGCCACGATCTCCGATGCGCTGGCCGAGCCGCGGTCCACGATGACGGCCACCGGCACGTCGGCGGGAATGGGATCGCCCTCGGCGCGGAACTCGCGCTTGGGCGACGCGCGGCCGGTGGTGCTCACCACCACGGTGCCCGGCTTCAGGAATGCCCCGGCCACGGCCACCGACTCATCCAGCAGCCCGCCCGGGTCTCCGCGCAGGTCGAGGACGAGGGCCTTTGCTCCGTCGTCGAGCAGGCGCTGGGCCGCGTCGCGCACCCTCTCCCCCGCGCCCTTCTCGAACCGATCGAGCTCGATGTAGCCCACCGTCGCACCGCTCGGCGCGGTGAGCATGCGGGCCTGCACGAGCGGCACGATCACATCGCCGCGGGTGACGCGCACCGTGCGCTGCGCCCCGGTGGGCGACCTCAGGCGCAAGGCCACGGCCGTGCCGTCCTTGCCGAGTATCGCGGCGCGGCTCTTCACCGGGCCGCGGCGCGACACCGGCACGCCTGCCACGGCGACGATGGCGTCCCCGGGCGTGAGGCCCGCCTTCTCGGCGGGACTCCCCGGGAACACCTCACGCACCTCGAGGGCGTCGTCGGTGCCGCGAACGCGAATTCCTATGCCTGAGTAGCGCCCCTCGGTTGCCCGCTGCAGCTCGGCCCACTCCTTCGGCGTGAAGTAGGTGGTCCAGCGGTCGCCCACCTCGGCGGCGATGGCCTTGGCACCGGCGCGCTCGAGGGCAGCACGGTCGACCTTGCCCTCGTAGCGATCGGCAACGGCGTTTGCCACCTGGTCGGGCAGCGAGACGCTGGAGGGCTGGATGGTGGCGCGCACCGGCCCGCCCACCAGGGCGCCAAGCACGAACACGGCGATGAGCACCGCGGCCACGCCAGCGGCGACCAGCAGGCGTCGGGATCGGGGCGTGCGCGGCACGAGGCGATGTTAGGGCCTCGCGGTGGCGGCACGCGCGCGCGCCGCCACCGCGGAACCCGTCACACCTTGAGGAAGCGGCGCAGCGTGATTCCGCTGCCCACGGCGCCCAGCAGGGCGCCGGCCCCCACCAGCACGAGCGTGAGCAGCGGGAATGCGATGGTGCCCGCGGCCGACCCGGTCTTGGTGAGCGCGCTGTCGGCTCCTGCGGCCCAGGCGTCCACCACGCCCACCTTGATGCCCCAAAGCATGGCGACCGCCACGACGGCTCCGACGAGGCCGCAGATCACGCCCTCGATCATGAACGGCCAGCGGATGAACCAGTTGGTGGCGCCCACCAGGCGCATGACCTCCACCTCGCGCCGTCGGGCGAAGATGGACAGCCTGATGGTGTTGCCGATCAGCAGCACCGCCGCCAGGAGCAGGATGCCGATGAGGATGAAGCCCGCCCACTGCACGAACTTGGCCGCGGTGAGCAGCCTGTCGGCGGTGGTCTCGGGGTACACGATGCCCTCGGTGGGGTCGAGCGCGGGGTCGTCCTTCACCGCGGCCACGATCACGTCGGCGTTCTCGGCCTCGGTGGGCTTGACATTGAACTTCGCGGGCAGCGGGTTGCTAGGCAGCTCATCGAGCACGGACGGGTCGCGCAGGCGCTCCTTCATGATGCGCAGGGCGTCGTCCTTCGACACGTAGGTGACCGCGGCCACAGTGCCATCGGTGCGCAGGCCGTCGAGCTTCTCGCGCAGGGCGTTGACCTGCGGCACGGTGGCGGTGTCGGCGATGTAAACATCCACGTCGACCTTGGCCGTCTGGGCGTCCACGGCCGAGCGCACGTACATGAACGACGGGATGAACGCGCCCAGGATGAACACGGCGATGAGCGCCGTGACCGTGGCGGCCACCGAGATGGCGGCGTTCGCGCGGATGCTGCGAAGCGCCTCACGGAAGAACATTCCGAGCCTCATGCCAGGGCCTCCCCGGTCTCATCGTGGTAGCCGGCGGACTCCTCGTCACGCACCACGCGGCCCTCGTCGAGGGCGATAACGCGCATCTGCATGAGGTCGACCGTGTGCTGGTCGTGGGTGGCCACGAGCACGGTGGCGCCGGTGCGGTTGATGCGCAGCAGCAGGTCCATGATGCCCAGCGAGGTCTCAGGGTCGAGGTTTCCCGTGGGCTCGTCGGCGATCAGCAGGCGCGGATGGTTCACGAGCGCGCGCGCGATGGACACGCGCTGCTGCTCGCCGCCCGACAGCTCACGCGGCAGGCGGTCGAACTTCCCGTCCAGGCCCACCAGCGCGAGGATCTCCGGCACGCGGCGGCGCACGTCCTTCTGGCTGTGGCCGGTCACCTGCAGGGCGTAGGCCACGTTCTCGGCCGCGGTGCGGTCGGGCAGCAGGCGGAAGTCCTGGAACACGCACCCGATGGCGCGGCGCAGGTACGGCACCTTGCCGCGGCGCAGGGTGGAGAGGTCGCGGCCGCCCACGATGACCTCGCCCGTGGTGGCGCGAAGCTCGCGGATGATGAGGCGGATGAAGGTGGACTTGCCCGAGCCCGACGGCCCGACGAGGAACACGAACTCGCCAGTGCCGATGCGCAGCGATACGCCATCGAGGCCGCGGGCGCCGCCGCCGTAGGTCTTGGTCACCCCGCGGAACTCCACCATCGGACCGGGGCCCGGGCGGAAGATGTCGTTCCTGTGGCGCTTGCCGTCGGTGACGGGCGCCGTGAACATCGGCGCCAGGTCGTCCTCGGACGATGGCGTGTCGGCCACCTGCACCAGCGTGAACTCAGGGCGGCCCGTGTCCTGGCCGTCGCTCATGTGGAAACTCCCGATAGGGGTCGCTCTCTCGTTACCGGGTGGGGTTTCGCCGCCGTGCCGGCCGCCCCTGCCGCGAGCCCGGGGGACGTGCAATCCCCCTTACAGGTATCGGAGCCGACCGCACAGACGCCTGCGAGCGGTCCGCGGGAACCACCCCGGTGTCAGGCACTTAACCGAAGGCGGCCGCTGAGGCGGCTGCGGGCGAGGAGCGTTCGGTTAAGTGCCTGACACCGGGGTCACGGCCCCGCGCATTCCCCGGCGATTCCCTGCGCCCATGCGGTGATGTCGTCCTTCGGGCGGTAGTCGCACTCCTTCACGCGCAGCGTGATGCACATGGCGCGCTCGCGGGGGCGCAGGTTGGGGGTGTCGATGCGGCCCGGGAAGCACCGGTGCTCGCGGGCGTCGGTCCACTCGAGCAGCCGGCCGTACTGCACCGACTCCTCGTCGGTGGGGAACGGCGGGCCGCTCACCGGGCCGCTCGAGAAGATCCAGCAGGGCATCGCCGTGAGGGCGCCCGAGTGGGCGCGGGTCCACTCGCGCACGTTCTCCACCCACCGGGCGGCGTACACGGCACCCCCCACGACCGCCAGGTCATAGCCCTCAGGGCCGGGGGCATCCTCAGCGTCGCGCAGGTCGGCGTCCACGCCGCCCGCGCGCAGGCCCTCGGCCACCCACTCGCCCATCTCCATGGTGCCGCCGTGGCGCGAGCCCACCACTACCAGTGCCCGCACGGTTACTCCTCCCCCACCACGGCCAGGCCTTTGGCCCGGCGCTCGAGCTCGGCGCGCATGAAGGGGTCGAGCGCGCCGTCGAACACCGCCTGGGTGTTACCGGTCTCGTGGCCCGTGCGCAGGTCCTTCACCATCGAGTAGGGGTGGATCACGTACGAGCGGATCTGGCTGCCGAACCCGATGGTCATGCTCTCGCCGCGCTCGCGGGCGGCCTCCTCCTCGCGGCGCTGCAGCTCGAGCTCCACCAGGCGCGAGCGCAGCATGTTCATCGCCGTGGCGCGGTTCTGGGTCTGCGATCGCTCGTTCTGGCACTGGACCACCACGCCGGTGGGCAGGTGCGTGATGCGCACGGCCGAGTCGGTCTTGTTCACGTGCTGCCCGCCCGCGCCGCTCGCGCGGTAGGTGTCCACGCGGATGTCCTTGTCGTCGATCTCCACGCCGGCCTCGTCGGTGACCAGCGGGGCCACCTGCACGGCGGCGAACGAGGTCTGGCGGCGGTTGGCGGAGTCGAACGGCGACAGGCGCACCAGGCGGTGCACCCCGCGCTCGGCGCTCATGAGCCCGTAGGCATTGCTGCCCTCGAGCGTGAAGGTGGCGCTCTTGATGCCGGCCTCCTGGCCGTCCTGGCGGTCCTGCACCGTGGCGGTGAAGCCCCGGTCCTCGGCCCAGCGCAGGTACATGCGCAGCAGCATCTCGGCCCAGTCCTGCGCATCGGTGCCGCCCTCGCCCGACTGGATGGTGACCACCGCATCACCGGCGTCGTGGTCCCCGCCGAACAGGCGCGACTCCTCCAGCACGAACAGGCGCTCCTCGGCCCGGGCGAGGCCGTCGGTGATCTCCTGGGTGAACTCCTCGGTGAGCGACCCCGCGCGCTCCTCCTCGCGGGCCATGGCCGCGAGCTCGCCCAGGTCGGAGACATCCTCCGAGAGCGACCGGTACTCAGCCAGGCGCTGCGCCTGCCGCGCGTGCTCGGCCGACACCTTCGCAGCACGCTCCTGGTCGTCCCAGAAGTCGCCCTCGCCCATGAGCTGCTCGAGCTCGACCACGCGCGCCTCGATGGCCACCGGGTCGAGGTAGTCGCCCAGCAGCTGCACGCGCTCGGCAAGGCGGCCCGCCTGCTGGGCCAGTGTGTCGGGATCGGTGCTCACGAGCGCCCCGGGCCTACGCGGCGCCGCAGCACTTCTTGTACTTCTTGCCCGACCCGCATGGGCACGGGTCGTTGCGCCCGATGCGGTCCTTCTCATCGATCACCACGGTCTCCACCACGCCGGGGAGCGGCGCCTCGACGGCCGCCTCATCGTCGAAGTGCGCGGGCTCCGTGGCCTCGAAGGCCACCTCGTCGGGAGGCTCGATGGCTCCCTCCTCAAGGCCGGCGAAGCCCTGCACCGGGTCGTCCTGAGCGGTGTAGGTGATGCCGTCCACCGGCGCGGCCTCCACAGGCTCCGGCGGGGCCTCGAGCTCCACGTGGAACATGTACCTCACGAACTCGCGGGTGACGTTCTCCATCATCTCGTCGAACATCTGGTGGCCCTCGAGGCGGTATTCGCTCAGCGGGTCCTTCTGCCCCAGCGCGCGCAGGTGGATGCCCTCGCGCAGGTAGTCCATGTTGAGCAGGTGCTCGCGCCAGTCGACGTCGACGAGCTGCAGGAGCACCCAGCGCTCGAGGTCGCGCACCATCTCTGCGCCGAGATCCGCCTCGCGCCGGTCGTAGGCATCCATGGCGTCGTCCTCGAGGCGGTCGAGCAGACCATCGCGCGTGAAGCCGTCGTGGCGCACGTCGTCGGCCCCGAACGACATCGGGTAGAGCTGGCCGAGCTCGGCGAACATGCCGTCGAGGTCCCAGTCGGCCACCGCGGCGTCATCATCCTCGTAGCGATCGACGGTCTCCACGAGCACCTCGGCGATCCAGTCGCGGGCCTGCTCGGAGAGGTCGGCGCCCTCCAGCACCTGGCGGCGCTCGGCGTACACCACCTCGCGCTGCTTGTTGAGCACGTCGTCGTACTCCAGCACCCGCTTGCGGATGTTGAAGTTGTATTCCTCGACCTTCTTCTGCGCGCCCTCGACCGTCTTGGTGAGCATTTTGGAGTCGAGCGGCAGGTCGTCGCCCGGCCCCAGCCGGTCGAGGATCTTGTACATGCGGTCGCCCGAGAAGATGCGGATGAGGTCGTCCTCGGCCGAGAGGAAGAACTTCGTGAGCCCGGGGTCGCCCTGACGCCCGGATCGTCCGCGCAGCTGGTTGTCGATGCGCCGGCTCTCGTGGCGCTCGGTGCCGAGCACGTAGAGCCCGCCGAGGTCGGACACGCCCTCGCCCAGCTTGATGTCCACTCCGCGGCCGGCCATGTTGGTGGCGATGGTCACCGAGCCACGCTCGCCGGCGCGCGCGATGATCTCGGCCTCCTGCTCGTGCTGCTTGGCGTTGAGCACGGTGTGCGGCACGCCGCGGCGCTCGAGCATGCCCGAGAGCATCTCGGAGATCTCCACGCTGATGGTGCCGACCAGCACGGGCTGCCCGCGGTCGTGGGCATCCTTGATGTCGTTCACCACCGCGGTGAACTTGGCGTCCTTCGTCTTGAAGATCAGGTCGTTCTGGTCATCCCTGATCATCGGGCGATGCGTGGGCACGCTCACGACGTCGGTCTCGTAGATCTTGTTGAACTCGTTGGCCTCGGTGGACGCCGTGCCGGTCATGCCCGAGAGCTTCTCGTACATGCGGAAGTAGTTCTGGAGGGTGATCGTGGCGAGGGTCTGGTTCTCCTCGCGGATCTTCAGGCCCTCCTTGGCCTCGATGGCCTGGTGCAGGCCCTCCGAGTAGCGCCGGCCCTCGAGCACGCGGCCGGTGAACTCGTCGACGATGAGCACCTCGCCATCGCGGACGATGTACTCCTTGTCCTTGCGGAAGAGCGACTCGGCCTTCAGCGCCTGGATGAAGTGGTTCACCAGCTGCCCGTGGATGTCGAGGTAGAGGTGGTCGATGCCGAGCGCGCGCTCCACCTTCTCGACGCCGGTCTCAAGCGGCGCCACGGTGCGGTGCTTCTCGTCCACCTCGTAGTCGTCGCCCTTGCGCAGCGTGGGCACGATGCGGGCGAAGCGGTAGTAGGTATCGGCGGCGGCCTCGGGCACACCCGAGATGATCAGCGGGGTGCGGGCCTCGTCGATGAGGATGGAGTCGACCTCGTCCACGATGCAGAATTCGTGACCGCGCTGCACGCAGTCGTCGAGCCGCACGGCCATGTTGTCGCGCAGGTAGTCGAAGCCGAACTCGGAGTTGGTGCCGTAGGTGATGTCGGCGGCGTAGGCCTCGCGGCGCTGGTCCTCGGGCATCATCGCCTGAATCACGCCCACGCTCAGGCCGAGCGCCTCGTACACGGGACCCATCCACTGGGCATCGCGCGACGCCAGGTAGTCGTTCACCGTGACCAGGTGCACGCCCTTGCCGGTGAGGGCGTTGAGCGCCACGGCGGCCGTGGCCGTGAGGGTCTTGCCCTCGCCGGTCTTCATCTCTGCGATCTGCCCCTCGTGCAGCACCATCGCGCCGACGAGCTGCACGTCGAAGTGCCGCATGCCGACGGTGCGCCACGAGGCCTCGCGCACCAGCGCGAAGGTCTCCTCGAGCACATCCTCGAGGTCCGCCCCGCCCGCGATGCGTTCGCGGATGTCCGCCGCGCGCTCGCGGATCTGCTCGTCCGACAGATCCTGCATCTCGGGCTCGAGCGCGTTGATGCGCTCCACCCGCTTGACGCGCTGCTTCATCCCGCGCCCCTCGCCGAAGCGAAGGACCTTGTTGATCATCTCTGTGCTCATGCAGGCACGTCCGACCGGCCGCTTATCCGAGGGACAAGGGTACCAACGGTTGGGGTTCTTACCGCAGGCGGGATGTCATCACCGACCCGCTGCGCTGGATGAGGTCGGCCCACACCGCGTCATCGGTGCCGGGGCCACCGGCCAGCCCGCGCTGCGCGCGGTAGGTGGCCAGGGCGTCGCGGGTGGTGGCCCCGAGGAAGCCGTCCACGGGCAGCGAGATGCCCTGGCCGCGCAGCAGCTGCTGCAGGCGGCGCACGGCGTCACCGCGGGCGCGCATGCCCATCACCGGGTAGCGCGTGGCCGTGGGCTTCGCCAGCGGGGCCTGGCAGGTGAGGGGCGATGCCAGCCACGGCCATTGGCCGGCGCGGGTGTTCTGCCACGCCCACCAGCTCTCGCCCCCCGCACCGGCGGCCTGCGCCGCGCACCGGAACTGCCGGATGGTCGCGGCGCTCTCGCGCATGTATGTGCTGCCGAGCAGCGCGATGGGCTTGCCGTAAATGCGGTTCCACCGCATCGTGCGCTCCACGGCGACGGCGGGCGACACCCGAAAGGCCTTCCAGTACACCTGCGGCATCGTGAACTGCGCGCCATTCGGGCCGTTGAGGAAGGCCGTATACGGGAAGCGGCCGTGCAGGTCGACGTACGGGAACGTGGTGAGGCCGATGGGGTAGGCGGTGCCCACCTGGGCGCGCAGCGCGCGCATGTAGCGCGTGGCCCGCAGGTAGCGCTGAGGAAGGCGCTCGAACTCGATCTCGGCGTCTACGAGGAAGCAGTCGGCGCCGGCCCGCACGGCGCGCGCCGCCACGGCGGCCTCGGCCACCGGCTTGCGGCCGCGCACGTACTGCCATGCGCACACGCGCAGGCCCGCCGCCTTCAGCGGCCCCACGGCCCGGTCGAACTGGCTCCAGTAGCTGGTGCCGTCACCCGACTTGATGTGCACGGTGCGCACGCCGTATGTGCGCGCGCGGTCGATGATGTCCTGCAGCGACTTCTCGCTCCGGCTCACGTACCAGATCCACATGCCCACCCCGCGCACCGGCTCCGGCAGCTCGCCGGCCGGCACGGAACCGGGAAGCGGTGCGCCCGGGTCTCCGGCTGCGCACTCGGAGGCGAATCCCCACACCTCGCGCAGGGCCACCGGGATGGACGGGCAGCCACCCGGAAAGCCGGTGGTCGACTCGGCCCGATAGGTCGATGCATCCACCGCGCGGAACAGCCACCACTCGGGCGTGCCCACCGGGCCCATGTCGGCCATCACCCAGGTGGCGCCGTCGATGCGCGCGGCGAGCATGCTGCCCGCGAACTCCTGCCCGGTGCGACCCGCGGCGGCCCATGCCGCGCGGACCTGCAGGCGCATGGCGTCGGACACCCCGATCTCCTCCGCGGTGCCCGCGGCCGGAGCGGGGATGAGCGACCACGCGGCAGTAAGGCCGTTCACGAGTTCCTGCAGGTCCCGCGACGCGCCACCGGGGCGCACGGTGATGGTGCCCACCAGCCGGGCCCCGCGCGATGCGATGGCCAGGGTGCGGAGCCCGCCGCCCGGCATGACGGCGATGGCGACGCGGCCGCCCGGGGTGGCCTCGAGCTCGCTGTTCAGGCCCGTGGTGGCGCCCGCCTCGGCAAGCAGCGCCAGCACCGATCGCCGCACGATGGCGCGCGCGGCCGGTGGCGACGGGAATGCCATGGCGAACGACGTGGCGGTGCCGCCGTCCGACAGCGCAGATGTGCGCGTGAGCGTGGCCTGCGCGCCCTGCCCGGCGATGGCGTCGCGCAGCACGGCGAACTGCGGGTCGCCCGCCAGCACCACCGCGGCGGCCACGGCCTCCCCGCCGTCGGACGACGCATCGGCGCTGGGCCCGGCGCCGGCCACGACGGGCGCGGGCGTGATGCCCGTGAGCTCGGCCACCAGCGCAGGGTCGGCAGCCACCGCCCCGCCCGCCGTGCCGAGCACGATGAGCAGGGGGATGACCCACCTGATCAGGCGGCGAATCGCCTCAGGCCCCTTCGATGAGGCCGAAGTCACCGTCGCGGCGACGGTAGATCACGCTCACCTCGCCGCTCGACTCGTTGCGGAAGACGAAGAACGCATGGTCGATGAGCTCCAGGCGCACCGCGGCGTCCTCGGGGGTGAGGGACGGCATCTCGAACCGCTTGCTGCGCACGATGCGGATGGGTGGCGGGCTCTCGGCGGCGTCGGTGGCCTCCTTGCCCAGGCGGTCGAGGGCGGCGATCTCGGCAGGCGTGGCCGCCACGGCCTCGATGCCCGGCCCGTGGTGGTCCTTGCGGCGCTCGCGCAGGCGCTGGGCGGCGCGCTCGATGCGATGCGCCGCCAGGTCGATGGCGGCATACATGTCGCTGTCGGCCTCGCGCACGCGGATGATCGGCCCCTTGGTCCGCACCGTCACCTCGGCGATCTGGCGGTTCGCGATGCTCGGGTTGTGCTCGACCGAGAGCTCCACCTCCACCTGCGCGGCATCGCTCATCGGTCCCAGCACCCTCTCCAATTTGTGCAGGCGCTTCTCTGCGTGGTCCGCGAGCGCGTCGGTGACCGGGAGGTTTCGTCCCCTCACGTGGAGTTCCATAGCCCTCACCCCCTGCGTGGATCGTCCGTCACCCGACTCTAGTGCCCGCGCCCCCGAGGACAACCCGCGCGAGTGACACGGCACCCACACGGGCGCACCCGGATGCGCGAAGGGCCCGCGCGGCGGCGCTGAGCGTGGCACCGGTGGTGACCACGTCGTCCACGAGCACGGCGTGCAGGGGCACGTGTGCGGGGGCGCTGAAGGCGCCCGCCACCTGCGCGCGACGGGCGCCGCCCGCCGATCCGCGCTGCGCCGGGCCGCCGTCGGCGCGCACCAGGCAATCATCCGCCGGCAGGCCCCACGCGGCGGCCAGGACCGCTGCGATGAGCAACGCCTGGTTGAAGCCGCGCTCGGCCATGCGGCGCGGAGCGAGCGGCACGGGCACCAGCACCGCGCCCGCGGGCGGCGGCGGCACGTGCCGGGCCAGCAGGTCCGCGAGCGGACCCGCGAGGGCGCGGCGGCGGGCATCCTTCAGCGCCCGTACGGCCTCCGGCACCGGCGCCTCGTACCGCATGGCCTGCCGCGCGTCGGCCACTCCTGCGATGCACTGGGGGCATGCCGCGCGCGGGCGCGGCCACGGATGCCCGCATCGCGTGCACCGCCGCGCGCCGATCACCGGCATGCCGGCCACGCAGCCAGCGCACAGCGGGGGCCCCGGCAGGCCGCACCCGGCACAGCCGTCCCCGATGACGATATCCAGCAGAGCGGTGGCCACGCGCCTGAGGGGCATGCGCCCATCATCGGGCGCCCGGGCGCGCGTGTGTGTGGCGCATCTGTGCCGCTTCGTGCCGAAATCGCCCATCCGCGCTAGCGTCCCCGGCACAGGACGGGCACCGGCGCCCATCCGCGAGACACGAGGACTGGCTACGGCTCCCACCGAGAAGGAGCAGGCGATCGAGTTCGAGGGCGAGGTCACCGAGGCCCTCCCCAACACGTTCTTCCGCGTTGAGCTCGACGGCGGGCATGTGGTGCTGGCAAAGCTGGCCGGCCGCATGCGCCGCAACTACATCCGCGTCAACCCCGGTGACCGCGTGAAAGTGGAGGTCTCTCCCTACGACCTCACGCGCGGCCGCATCACCTACCGCCTCAAGTAGGGCAACTGCCCGCCGAGACGCCCCCGACGGTCGGCGACCGGCTGATCGAGGCCATCCGCGCGGCGGGCTGCGAGCGGGTGTTCGGCGTGCCGGGTGACTTCACCCTGCTGCTGAACCACATGCTCGACCAGTACCCCGGGTTCTTCGTGGGAACCAGCGATGAGCAGGGCGCGGGCTTCGCGGCCGATGCCTACGCGCGCCTGCGCGGCATCGGCGTGGTGCTGGCCACCTGGGGGGTCGGCGGGCTCAAGCTGGTCAACAGCACGGCACAGGCCTGGGCCGAGAGCGTGCCGGTGGTGGTGATCTGCGGTTCCCCGGGGCTGGGCGAGCGCGAGGGCGACCCGCTGCTGCACCACAAGGTCAAGGACTTCGACACGCAGATGCGCGTGATGCAGGACGTCACCGAGTACGCGGCGTACGTGCACGACCCCGACACCGCCCCGCGGCTGATCGCCGAGGCCTTCGCCACCGCCATGCGCGAGTGCCGGCCGGTGTACCTGGAGATCCCGCGCGATGTGGTGGGGCTGCCGTGCGGGCCGCTGCCCGACGTGCCGCCGCCGCCCGACGCCGATCCCGATCCCGGGGTGCTTGCCGCGTGCCTCGACGACGTGCAGGACGCGCTCGGCGCCGCCGAGCGCCCCGCCGTGATCTCGGGGGTACTGGTGGCGCGCCTCGGCCTGCAACGGCACGTGGACGCCCTCGCGTGCGCCGCCGGGTTCCCCGTGGCCGAGACCCTGCTCGGCAAGTCGTCGGTGGGATCGGACGATCCATGGTTCCGGGGCGTGTACGCGGGAGCGATCAGCTCCGACGAGGAGGTGCGCGAGCTGATCGATTCAGCGGACCGCGTGCTGGTGCTGGGCGCCTACATCAGCGACCTCAACACCGGCCTGTTCACCACCAACATCGACCGCGCCGAGACGGTCATCTCGCACCAGAAGATCACCTACGTGGGCGTGCGCGGCTACGACGGCGTGGGCGTCAGGCACCTGATGCAGGGCCTGGTGGATCGCTTCGGCGCCATCCTGTCCGACTCCCAGCCCGCGCCGCGCGAGCGCCCGCCCTTCATCCCGCAGCCGGGGGTGGCGCTGAGCGCCCGCGCGCTGTTCGAGGCGCTCAGGTCGCGACTCGGGCACGGGCACACGATCATCGCCGAGGCCGGCGACTCGCTGTTCGGCAGCGCAGACCTGCGGCCCGAGGAATCCGGTTTCCTGGCCACCGCGTACTACGCCTCGCTCGGCTACGCGGTGCCCGCGGCCCTTGGCGCCGGCCTCGCCCGCCCCGACCGCCGCCCGGTGGTCATCGTGGGCGACGGCGCATTCCAGATGACGGCCCTCGAGCTGGGCGGCATGGCCCGGGTGGGCGTGCATCCGGTGGTGGTGGTCATCAACAACGACGGCTACGCCACCGAGCGCCCGATGATGAAGGGCGCGTTCAACGACGTTCCCCGCATGCGGTACGCGAAGTTCCCCGACGCCGTGGGCTCGGGCACCGGCGTGAAGGTGGATACCGAGGACGCCTTCGTCGCGGCCCTCGACGAGGCCCTCGACGACCCGTCCCAGCTGCGCCTCATCGAGGCCGTCACCCCACCCGACGACATCAGCCCCCAGCTGCGCAACCTCACGGCAGAACTCGGAAAGCGCGTCTAGCCGCGGGTCGTTGGGCCCGGTGGGGCCCGGTGACTGTCACCAACGCCTTGGGGTGACTGTCACAACTACTGCGCGGCCGCTACAAAGTTCCTGCTCATGTGGGTCAAACGCCCGTTTGGTGACAGTCACCGACGCCCGGCGGTGACTGTCACCGGCGCCTTCACCGGCCCCTCCGGTGTCTTGACATCCGAGACGCGCGCTAGCGTCATCTGCGTCGGGCGTCCCCCCTTGGATCCCGGCAATGGCGTTCGCGCCAGCGGGTCCCGCAGTTCTCGGCAGGCTGCGGGGCCCGTCTACGTCATGGGGCCGGCCTCAGTGGCCTGCGGCGTCCCAGGCGTCGCGAAGCGAGCGCTCATACGGCGCGCGGTGCACTCCCTGCTCGGTGATGATGGCGCTCACCAGTCGCGCGGGCGTGCGATCGAAGGCCGGGTTCGCCACGGGGGCGTCGGGTGACGACGCCGCGCGCCCGAACAGCGACACGCCCCGCACCTCGTCGGCCGCCCGCTCCTCCACGGGGATCTCCGCGGCCGAGGGCATCGAGAGGTCGAGCGTGGACGTGGGCGCAGCGACGAAGAAGGGGATGCCGTGCTCGCGGGCGAGGATCGCAACGCCGTAGGTGCCGATCTTGTTGACCACGTCGCCATTGGCCGCGATGCGGTCGGCACCCACCACCACATGCGTCACCCGGCGCTGCGCCATGAGCATGGCCGCCATGTTGTCGCTGATGAGCGTGTAGGGGATGCCGTCCTGCGCGAGCTCCCACGCGGTGAGGCGCGACCCCTGCAGCAGCGGGCGCGTCTCGTCCACGATCACCGTGACGGTGGGGTCATTCTCGTGCGCCGCGCGCACCACGCCGAGCGCCGTGCCGTAGCCACCCGTCGCGAGCGCGCCTGCATTGCAATGCGTGAGGATGCTCGCGCCGCGGATGAACAGCGGAACCGCATGGCGCCCCATCTCGTGGCACCGCTCCACCTCATCCGAATGGATCGCCCGGGCCGCGTCGGCCAACTCGGCGGCGATCTCATCCGGCGTGCCCTCGTGGTCGGCCACGATGCCCGCGAGCCGGTCCACTGCCCATGCAAGGTTGACCGCCGTGGGACGGGCCTCCCGCAGCCCGGTGATCGCCCGGCCCATCTCCGCGTCGAATGACTGACGGCTGGCGCTGGTGGCCGCCGCGCGGTGGGCGGCCAGCGCCACGCCCATGGCCCCAGCCACCCCGATTGCCGGAGCTCCGCGCACAACCATCGCCTTGATGGCGTCCACAACCTCGGGCCAGCTGGTGAGGGTGACCTGCACCACCTCGCCGGGCAGGCGCGTCTGGTCGAGCATGACCACGGCCCCGTCGCGCAGGACCAGAATGTCCTCGGGGGCGAGGCCGGGCGCGGGCATGCTGCCCCGCGCCGACCCCGCCCCCGAGGTGGTGCCGCTGGGATCGGGGCTGCTCAGGTGCCCTGGTCCCAGGAGGCCAGGTACTTCTGCTGCTCCTCGGTGAGCGCGTCGATCTCCACGCCCATCGAGTAGAGCTTGAGCCGGGCGATCTCGGCGTCGATGTCCTCCGGCACCCCGTAGACCGTCTTGTCGAGGGTGGCCGCATTCTGCGCCATGTACTCGGCCGACAGGGCCTGGTTGGCGAAGCTCATGTCCATCACGGCGGCCGGGTGGCCCTCGGCGGACGCCAGGTTGAGCAGCCGGCCCTCGGCCAGCAGGTACACCTTGCGGCCGTTGCGCAGGCTGTACTCCTGCACGAACGGGCGCACCTCGCGCACCCCGTCGGCCAGTTCGTCGAGGCCGGGGATGTCGATCTCCACGTTGAAGTGGCCGGTGTTGGCGACGATGGCGCCGTCCTTCATGTGCTCGAAGTGCTCGCGGCGCAGCACGTGGATATTGCCGGTGGCGGTGATGAACACATCCCCCTCCTTTGCGGCGTCGGCCACGGTCATCACCTCGAAGCCGTCCATCACGGCCTCGAGGGCCGCGAGGGGGTCGACCTCGATCACGATGACGTGCGCACCCATCCCCTTGAGGCGCGACGCCAGGCCGCGGCCGCACCAGCCGTAGCCCCCCACCACGCACCTGCGGCCGGCCACCAGGATGTTGGTGGCGCGCAGCAGGCCGTCGAGCGTGCTCTGGCCGGTGCCATAGCGGTTGTCGAACATGTGCTTGGTGTTGGCCTCGTTCACCGCAACCACGGGGAAGGCCAGCTTGCCCTCGGCCTCGAGGGCCTTGAGGCGGATGACGCCCGTGGTGGTCTCCTCGGTGCCACCGATGATGCCGTCGAGCATCTCGCGGCGGTCGCCGTGCAGCACGCCGATCACGTCGGCCCCATCGTCCATCGTGATGTGCGGCGCGTGGTCGATGGCGGCGGTCAGGTGCGCGTAGTAGGTCTCGTCGTCCTCGCCCTTGATGGCGTAGGTGGAGATGCCGTACTCCTGCACCAGGGCCGCGGCCACGTCGTCCTGCGTGGACAGCGGGTTGGACGCCACGAGGACCACGTCCGCGCCGCCCGCCTTGAGGGTGCGGGCCAGGTTGGCGGTCTCGGTGGTCACGTGCAGGCAGGCCGAGATGCGCAGGCCCTCGAGAGGCTTCTCCTTCTCGAACCGCTCGCGGATCTGCTTGAGCACGGGCATGTCGCGGTCGGCCCACTCGATGCGCTGGCGCCCGAGTTCGGCCAGGCCGAGATCGGCCACGTGATGGTTGACGGTTGTCGACACAGACGGGTTCCTTGTTCGCTTGGAAGCGCCGGGAGGCTACCAGCGCTCCCCCCTTCCAACCCCGGTGTCAGGCACTTAAGCGGCCCGTCTGAGTCATGTGACCCTCGGTTAAGTGCCTGACACCGGGGTCCGGGGCTAGATGCTTCCGCTCTCCCCCGCCGCCAGGCGCTGGTTGCCCGTGGTGGCGAGGCCCTCCTTGAGGATGCCGATGCTGTCCACCGGGTTGGGGTCGACGCGGCGCAGGCAGGCGGCGTACAGCGACACGTAATCGCCCAGGAGCACGAGGTCGATCACGCGGCCCAGGGGGGTGTCGCCCTCGCCCTCGATGGTGAGCACGTCCGTCACCTTCGACCGGATGATCTCGCGGGTGAGGGCGATGCGCCGCTCCACCTGGCGGTGCTGGCGGGGGTCGCGCAGCATGACCACCTGGGCCTGTTCACCGAAGGCCCCGGCCTCCTCCCAGCCCACGATCTCATTGTGGTTCATCTCGGGCAGCGCGGCCCAGAACGCCGGCTGCTTGGCGTTTTCGTTGAACTGGCACTTCCACCGAAAGGCCACGCCGGCCGTGACCTCGGCCCCGTAGATGACCGGCACCTTGTCGTAGAGGCGCATCGCCACCTGCTTCGCCGGGTTGGCACCGCTTGGCCGGTCGGGCCCGTAGGCGTCGATGGCCGCGCCGATGGCGTCGCGCGCGGCGTCCAGCTCATCGTCCTGCGGCGGGATCACCCCGAGGCGCGAGAGCAGCACCACGGCCGGGATGAGCATGTGCAGAAGGGCCATGCGCGGCTGCAGGCCGCCGGGGATCGGCAGCACCGGCACGCCGTGCTTGCCGTTGTACCAGGTGTCCAGCTTGCCGCCGCTGGTGATGGCGATGGCCGGCGACTCGCGCTCGAGCGCCTGCATGGCCGCCGTGAGGGTCTCCTCGGTCTCGCCCGAGTACGACATGAGCATGGCCAGCGTGTGGTCATCCGCCCACCCCGGCAGGTAGTACCCGCGGTGCACCATCAGGGGCACGCGCGTGCGCTCGTAGTAGGTGGTGGCGATGAGGTCGCCGGCGATAGCCGAGCCACCCATTCCGCAAATGATCACGTTGCTGATCACGTCCGCCGGGAACGACAACTCCAGCGCCTCCGCGCTCACGCGGGCGAAGTCGAAGATGTCCACCGAGCGCGCGATGCCGTCGATCAGGCCCGCGCGGTCGATGCCCAGCACCTCGGGCATGTCCAGTTCGTCCATATGCCGCAGGCTACCGGGCGGGCACCACACGCGGCGGCGTCCCGGCGGGATCAGATCAGGATGACCCCGGGGATGCTCATCACCGCGCCGGTAGCGCCCCACACCGCACCGACGATCCAGAACATCAGCCGCAGGCGGCAACGAGGAGGAAGATTACTCCGAGCACGAGCAACGCGATGCCGAACCCGAGGAAGACCGGCGGGTTGAACCCGGTGCCACCCCCACCTCCGTAGACCACCGCGAAGCCGAGCAGGCCGAGCGCGCTCATGAACGGCCGCGGTCGATCGTCACATCACCCGTGACGATCGACCGCGGCCCGGTGACGACCGCGCCCGGCGCGATGACCGCGCCATCACCCACCACCACGAGGTCGCTCACGCGGGCCCCGTCGCCCACCGACACGTCACGGCCCAGCACCGACCCGTGCACCACGGCGCCCGCGCCCACACAGGTGCCGGCGCCGATCACGCTGGCCCCCACGCAGGCATCGGGGGCGACGATGGCCCCCGGGCCGACGCAGGCACCGGACTCGATGGCGGCCGACGGATCAACCGCGGCGTCGGGAGACACCCAGGCGGCGCCGGGCGACGCGATGAACCCCACCTTGCCCGCGAGCACGTCGAGGTGGGCATCGAGGTACGACGCCGGGGTGCCGATGTCACGCCAGTAGCAATCGGACGCCAGCGCGCCCACGCCGCCGCGCTCCGCCAGGAGCGGAAAGGTGTCGCGCTCGATCGACACCTGCTGCCCGCGGGGGATCGCCGCGCGGGCGCCGGGCGTGAGCACGTAGGTGCCGGCGTTGATGCGGTATGGCTCTCCGGGGATGAGCTCATCGGCGCCCGGCTTCTCGACGAACTCGCTCACGCGGCCGTCGGCATCGGTGCGCACCAGGCCGAACGCGCTGGGCTCGTCCACCGGCGTGAGCGCGATGGTGGCCTCGGCGCCGAGCCCGCGGTGGTGCCCCACCAGCGCAGCCAGGTCGAGGTCGGTGAGGATGTCCCCGTTCAGCACGAACACGTCCGCATCATCCAGCAGCTCCTCGGCGTTCGCGATGGCCCCTGCGGTGCCGAGCGGCTCGGGGTCCACCACGTAGCCCATCTCGAGCCCGCGCGACGACCCATCGCCGAAGTACTCCTCGATCTCCCGCGGGCGGTACCCGCATGAGAACACGATGCGATCAACGCCCGCGCGCTGCAGGTGATCGACCTGGCGCTCAACGAACGGCAGGCCCATGAGCGACAGCATGGGCTTGGCGATGGTGTCGGTGAGGGGACGCATGCGCGTGCCCTGGCCCCCGACCAGGATGACCGCCTGGCTCACGCCCGCACCGCGGGTCATGACGGGGCGACCCGCCCGATGCCTTCGTAGGCGAACCCCGCAGCCACGGCCTCTGCCGGGTCGAGCGCGTTGCGGCCGTCCACCAGCACGTCGCCGCGCATCACCTGCGCCACCTTCGGCCAGTCGAGCCCGATGATCTCGGGCCACTCGGTGACCAGCACCACCGCGTCGGCGCCGGTGACGCACGCCCACGGGTCGTCGTAGAGCTCCACGCCGCGCAGGGTGTGCCGCGCGGCGTCGAGCGCCACGGGATCGTACGCGCGCACCACCGCGGCCTCGGCCAGCAGGCGCGCGGCCAGCACCACGCTCGATGCCTCGCGCATGTCGTCGGTGCCGGGCTTGAACGTCAGCCCCAAGAGCGCGATCTCGCGCCCCTGCAGGTCACCCAGGTGCCGCTTGAGCTTGCCCACCACGCGGCGCTTCTGCAGCTCGTTCACCTCGATCACCGAGGTGAGCAGCTGGAAGTGGTACCCGCTGTTGCCGGCCAGCTGCTTGAGGGCGCTTACGTCTTTTGGAAAACAGCTCCCGCCGAAGCCCACGCCCGCCGAGAGGAACTTCGGGCCGATGCGGGTATCGAGCCCCATGCCCTCGGCCACCTCGGTGACGTCGGCGCCGACCTCCTCGCACACGTTGGCGATCTCGTTGATGAACGAGATCTTGGTGGCGAGGAAGGCATTGGAGGCGTACTTGATCATCTCGGCGGTGGGCACCGAGGTGCGCAGTATCGGCGCGCCAAGCGGCGCGTAGAGCGCCGCCACCTTGTCGCCGTCACCGGCGCGGAAGTCACCGATCACCACGCGGTCGGGGCTGAGGAAGTCGGCGATGGCAACCCCCTCCTTGAGGAACTCCGGGTTGGAGCAGTAGCCCACGTCCGACAGCCCGCGCTTGTCGAGCTCGGCGCGCACGCGCTCGCCGGTGCCCACCGGCACGGTGCTCTTCATCACCAGCACGTGGTCGCCGGTGGCGCCGATCTGCTCGATCTCATCCAGCACGGTCATCACGCGCGAGAGGTCGGCATCGCCCGAGTGGGTGGGCGGGGTGTCCACGGCGATGAACACGATCTCCGACGCCGCGAGCATCTCGCGCATACCGAGCGTGGCGCGCAGGCGGTCGCGGCACTCGTGCATGAGCTGCTTGAGGCCGTCCTCGTGGATCGGGGGGTCGCCGTCCCCGATCATGCGCACCTTGGCCTCGTCGATGTCGCGCAGGGTCACCTGGTGGCCCATCGACGCGAGGCACGCCCCCGTCACCAGGCCCACGTACCCGGCCCCGATCACTCCGATTCGCTCAGGCATCAGGGCGTGTAGGCATCCTGCTGCATGGTGATCTCCACGGGCTTCGCCCCCGGGCGCAGGGTGACGCGGTCGACCGGCCGCGCCGACTTGGCGATCGCGTACATGGTCTCGTCCGAGAGCGCATAGTCAAGGGTGTTGGAGATCCAGTAGGTGACGCCGTCCTTCTGCCATGCGAGCCGCATGAGGTTCTTGCCATCGTAGAAGGTGGAGTACTCGCGACCCCCGCTCTTCACCACGCCGGTGCGGCCCTCGAGCAGCGGCGGGTCGGCCCAGTCGAGCACCTGGTATCCCCAGTAGGTGCCCTGCGGGATGCGGAACACCATCTTGAGCGCCCGCGGGCCCTCGCCCCCGGTGTTCACGCGGTAGGCGCGCACGATCTTGAGCTCCGACCCGCTCGGCACGCGGGTGGCGACCATGATCTTGAGGCCGGTGGCCCTCTGGATGCGCTTCGACAGCGGCACGAGCGAGGTGGTGTCCACCACGTCGGCGGTGGGCTTGGGCGCCTTCTTGGCCTTCTTCTTCTGCACCAGCTCGCCGTCGTACGACTCGCCCACGGTCACCCGCACGTCGAGGCCGTCGGGGGTGTCCGACCGCGACAGGGCCGCCAGCACGGTTTCCGTGCCGAACATCGCGGCGATGTTCCTGGCGGCTTCGCGCTGGCCGTCGGCGTACGCCACCTGGGTCTCGGGCTTGCCGAACGAGTCGGCGTTGCCGCCCGACACGGCGTCGTAGCCGCGCTTGCGCAGCTGGTCGGTGGCCTTCTCGGCGTCCAGCAGGCGCCCGTTGCCGTTGAGCACCTGCACCTGTACCTCGTTGGGGCTCACCACGGCCGCGGGCGCGCCCTGCTCGAACTCCGGGTTGAGCCAGGCGTCCACCTTGGCGTCGATCTCGCCCCGGGTGGTGTCCACCACGGCCGCGCCGCCGCGCATATTGGCGTTGCCCGAGACACTGTTGCGCGCGATGCGATCCTTGTCGGTGGTCATGGCCTGCTGCAGGATTCCCAGCAGGCGCGGCACCGACCGCACGTTAGTGGTGATGTTGTCGGCGAAGATGCTGGCGTAGGCCGGGATCTCCGGCAGGTTGCCGAAGCGGTTGGTCTGCCGCTTGAGCTCCGACAGGAACGCCTGCTGGCGGGCGATGCGGGCGAAGTCGGAGTCGGTGTGGCGGTAGCGCACGTAGTCGAGGGCGTCCTTGCCGTTCATGCGCTGGTAGCCGGGCTCAAGGTCGATCTCCTCGTAGTCGTCGATGCCGTCACCGGGCACGTTCTTGTGGAAGTACTTGCGGTCGACGTCCAGGTACACGCCGCCCACCTGGTCCACGAGCTTCACGAACCCCTCGAAGTCGATGTTCACGAAGTAGTTGATGGGCTCGCCCGTGAGCCTCTTGATCGTCTCGATGGTCTTCGCCGGGCCGCCGCGCGAGAACGCCGAGTTGATCTTGTCCATGCCCGATCCCGGGATGTCCACGTAGAGATCGCGCGGGAACGACAGCATCGAGATGAACCCGCGGTCGCCGTCCATGCGCAGCAGGATGAGCGAGTCGGACCGACCGGGGTCGCCCGCGCCCTCGGCGCCGGCGCGCTTGTCGGAACCGATGAGCAGGATGTTCACGGGCTCGCCGGGCACGTCGGGGTCCACCTGTGCCTGGGCGTCCAGCACGAGCTTGGTATCGGGGCTGGCCTTATCGAGGGTGCTGCCGAGCAGCTGGTAGCTGGCCACGGCGAGGCCCGCGCCCGCGCCCACGATGAACACCGCGGCCCACATGAACACCCACGGCCACCGGCGGCGCGTGCGCGGCACGCGGAACCAGCGCGCCGGGCGGTCGGCCTCATCGGCCTCCACCTCGCCGGGCTCCACCTCGCCGGGCTCGGGCACGTTCGGCTCGTCGCTCATGCGCGGGCCCCTTCGTCGCGCCCGGCGGCGATGACCGGCGCGAGGCCCCCGGCGCACTCGGCGAAGTCGACCAGCGCGCGGCGGTACGACAGCAGACTCGGGATGTCCACGAACTCATCGGGCCCATGGTGCCCCGCGCCAAGCGGCCCGAACTCCACGGCCGGCACCCCGGCCTCGATGAACGACACGCCATCCGACGACCCGTCGCGCCCCACCGACGCGGACGACGCGTGGTGGCGCGATGCGCACTCCACCAGGGCCATTACCAGCGGGTGCTCTGGATCGGTGTCGGCGGGCGGGCGGGCGATGGACACCTCGATGGACGCCGCCCCCATCTCGCGCGCCTGGCGAAGGATCTCCTCGGGGTCCTGCCCTGGCAGGTAGCGCACGTCCACATCCATGTGGCAGATGTCGGGAACCTTGTTCACGGCGTCGCCGCCCGAGATGCGCGCCAGGTTCACCGAGGGGCGCGGGAAGAGCGGCGTGGACGCCCGCGTGAAGGGCAGAGACTCCAGCCGGCGGTACACCTCGAGCGCGCGAAGGATGGCGTTGTCGCCCAGCCACGGCGTGGATCCATGGGTGGCTCGGCCCTCCACCCCCACCGTCAGGATCATCACGCCCTTGGCCTGCACGCCCACCTGCATGTCCGTGGGCTCGCCGCACACCACCAGGTCGGCCCGGAGTCCCCTGTCCACAAGCATCTCGGTGGCATTCGCCCCGGGCTGGGCGCGTTCCTCGTCGGGGACGATCACGAGGTCCACCCGCACGCCCGGTGGCGGCGCCGCGGCCAGGTCGGACGTGGCGATCATCATCGCCGCGAGGGCGGCCTTCATGTCGTACGCGCCGCGGCCGATGAGGCGGTCGCCGTCGATGCGCGGCACGAACTGCTCGGCGTGCCCCGGCACCACGTCGACGTGCCCGTGGAAGATGATGCGCACGGGCCCTGACCCGGCGCGCGCGATGAGCGCGTCGCGGTCGCCCAGGTCGTGGCGGATCAGGTCGGCGCCCCGACCCTCGAGCCACCCGGCGACGAAGTCCATCGCCACCGCGAGGCCCGCCGGATCGGAGGTGTCATGGGCGATGAGCCGCTCCGCAAGACGGACTTCATCCACGCGTCCAGCATAGCCAACCACCCGGGCGTGACCGCACTCGCGGGTTCCGCAGCGATGCGCGATACCGTCGGAGCATGCGGGCAATACCGATGACCCTCGCGCTGCTGCTGGTGCCGGCCGGCGCCATGGCGGCCACGGAGCGCGACGTGGGCATTCCCGGCGGCAACGGCGACGTGCTGGCAGGCACCCTCACCCTGCCGGATGGCCCCGGCCCGCACCCCGCCGTGGTGATCGTGGGCGGGTTCGGACCGGGCACGCGCGACGGCGCAATCGTGGGCGGCCCGCCCGGGGGCCTTTACGCATCGTGGGCGCGCGAGCTGGCGCGCCGCGGCGTGGTGACGCTTCGCTACGACAAGCGCGGAATCGGTGACTCGCCCGGGCCGGCGCTGGCGTGGCTCGACCTCCCCGCCCTCACGGCCGACGCCACGGCGGCCATCCGCTGGCTGTCAGCCCGGCCCGAGGCCGACCCCGACCGCACCGGCGCGATCGGCCACAGCCAGGGCGGCGACATCGCCCTGCGCTCGGGTCGCGAGGCCGGTGCCGACCGCGTGGTCACCATGGCCGCCCCCGCGCGCCCGCTCGGGCGCATCGGCGCGGGGATACGTCGCGTGATCGTGTCGGTGGGCGGCGAGCGCGCCGCGCGCGAGGCGCTCACCCGCGACCCCAGGCGCGACGCCGCCACGCTGCCCGCGCCGCTGCTGGTGGTGCACGGCACGCGTGACCGCACCGTGCCCTTCGCCGATGCCGCCACGCTCGTGTCCACCCGCCGCGATGCCGGCCTGCCCGCGCAGCGGCTGGTCATCCGGGACGCCGATCACTCGCTCGCGGTGAACGACCGCACCCCGCCACCGGCATGGGACCGCATCGCGGGCTTCGTCAGGACAGCGCGGCCACGCTGACTCCGGGGCCGGCTACGACCTGATCGACCGGATGTCGCGGTCGATCTCGCCAATCGGGTGGGTGAGGGTCCACGCCCCCCAGCCCAGCAGGCAGGTGGCCGCGATGCCCAGGCTCCACCCGATGCCGATGGCACCCGCCATGGCGCCGAACGCCACCGAGCCCAGCGCGATCGGCGTGATCACCGACAGCTGGTAGAAGCCGAGCATCCGTCCGAGCATCTCGGAGGGCGACGACAGCTGGATCGCCGTGTTGGTGAGCGTGAGGATCCAGATCCAGAACGCCCCGGCCGCGAGCATGCCGATCACCGTGAGCCACAGGAACGGCGACGCGGCCACCGCGGCCAGCGACCCGCCGAATGCCAGGGTGGCGATGGGCAGCGCCAGGTGCCGGGGCAGACCCCGCCCCGAGAGGGTCTGCAGCATCCAGGCGCCCAGCAGCGCGCCGGCCCCCATTCCGCCGAGGATCACCCCCAGGGCCACCGGGCCACCGCCCAGCCGGCGGGCCACCACCGGCGCGAGCTCCTGGATGGGCCCGGCGAAGAGCATGAACAGGAACATGCCGGCGAGCAGCCGGCGCGCGGCGCGATCGGTGGCGGCGTAGCGCAGCGCCGCGCGCAGGGCCGACGGCACCTTGCTGCCCTGCGCCACGTGGGGAGACAGCAGCAGCGCCGCCACCAGCGCGAGGAACGAGAGCGAATTGACGAGGAAGCACCAGCCGGCCCCGGCGAGGGCCAGCATCACCCCGCCGAGGATCGGACCCACGGCCCGCGCCACATTGATGCCCGCGGCGTTCAGCGCCACGGCCTCCTGCAGGCGGGCGGTTGGCACCAGGGCGGGCACCAGCGCCAGCACAGACGGCAGCCCGATGGCGAATGCCGCGCCCATCACGAACGTGGCCGCGAAGATGGCCGCCACCGACAGCTGCCCGGCAAAGGCCAGGCCCGCGAGCGCAAGCGCGCCGGCGGCCTCCACCGAGAAGGTGATGATGCCGATGCGCCGCCAGTCGTGGCGGTCGGCGAGCTTGCCGCCCCAGGTCGACAGTACGAACGCCGGCGCACGGTAGGCCAGCGCCAGGAGCCCGACCATGGTGGCGCTGCCGGTGATCTGCAGCACCAGCCACCCCGCGGCCACCGCCTGGAACCAGGTGCCGCCGTTGGACAGCACGCTGCCGATCCACACCCGGCGGAAGGCGGGCATGGTGAGCACCGCGGGTATGCCGAGGCCACCGGGCATCGCGACACGCTATCCGAGCGCGTCGGGCACGCGGGCGCCAAGCGCGGCGGCGTCGGGGGCCGAAACGCGACGAGGGGCCCTTTCGGACCCCTCGCGTGCACTCAAGGCTAGACCCACCGGAGGCATCTGGCGCGCCTCGCGTGATCCGGTTCACCGCACCGTGCGGCTAGATCAGGCCGAGGTCCTTCACCGCCTGCCGCTCCTCCCCGAGCTCGGCCACCGAGCGCTCGATGCGCGGCTTGCTGAAGTCGTCGATGTCGATGCCCTCCACCACGCTCCACTCGCCGCCGGAGCAGGTGCACGGGAGACCGACGATCAGGCCCTCGGGCGTGCCGTACTCGCCCTTCGACGGGACGCCCATCGACACCCAGTCGCCCGCCGGGGTGGCCAGCACCCAGTCGCGCATGTGGTCGATGGCGGCGCTGGCCGCCGAGGCCACCGACGACCCGCCGCGGGCCTCGATGATCGCCGCGCCGCGCGTCTGCACGGTGGGAATGAAGGTGTCGGCCACCCAGGCCTCGTCCGAGATGGCGTCCCAGGCGCTCGTGCCGGCCACCTTGGCGTGCACCACGTCGGGATACTGCGTGGCCGAGTGGTTGCCCCAGATGGTCATGTTGGTGACCTCGGCCACCTGCACGCCGGTCTTCTGGGCCACCTGCGTCAGGGCGCGGTTGTGGTCGAGGCGCATCATCGCCGTGAAGCGCTCGGCCGGAACGTCCGGCGCGCTGTGCATGGCGATGAGGGCGTTGGTGTTGGCGGGGTTGCCCACCACCAGCACGCGCACGTCATCGGCCGCACGGTCGTTGATGGCCTTGCCCTGCACCGTGAAGATGGCGCCGTTGGCCTCGAGCAGGTCGCCGCGCTCCATGCCCTTCGTGCGCGGGCGGGCGCCCACGAGCATGCAGATGTTGGCGCCGTCGAAGGCCTCGCCGGGGTCGTCGGTGCCCATCCAGCCCGACAGCAGCGGGAACGCGCAGTCGTCGAGCTCCATGCCGACGCCATCGAGGGCGCCGCGGGCCTGCGGGATCTCCAGCATGCGCAGCTCGACGGGGGTGTCGGGGCCGAGCAGCTGGCCGCTGGCGATGCGGAAAAGAAGCGCGTAGCCGATCTGGCCGGCGGCACCGGTGACGACGACGCGGACGGGACTTGCCAATGGATTCCTCCGGACTAGGAGGCGGCCTTGTCGACCACCTTGAGACGGTTCTCGGCGCGGCGGAGCGCGGCCTGCGCGGCGGCCAGGGCCACCTCGTCGTCGCCCGCGGCCTGGATGGCCTCCTGGGCGGCGCTCAGGGCCAGCTCGGCGCGGGCGCGGTCGATGTCGCCGGCCAGCTCGGCCTGCTCCACCATGATCAGCACGCGGTCATCCTCGACGGCGATGTAGCCCTCCGTGGTGGCCATGACCACCTCGGACTCGTCGAGCATCTTCAGGCGGGTGCGGCCCGGCTGCAGCGCGGCGATGAGCGGCACGTGCCGGGGCAGGATGCCCAGCTCGCCGCCGACGCTCGGGGCCACCACCATCGCCGCCACGCCGTCGTGCACCACGCCCTCGGGCGTGAGCACCTGCACGGCGACGCGCTTCTGCTCGGGCGAACCCGTGCTCACGCGGCGGCCTTGGCCATCTCGGCGCCCTTGGCCACGGCGTCCTCGATGGTGCCCACCAGCAGGAAGGCGCCCTCGGGCAGGTCGTCGTGCTTGCCCTCGATGATCTCCTTGAAGCCGCGCACGGTGTCGCGCAGGGTCACGTAGGCACCCGGGGTGCCGGTGAACGCCTCGGCCACGTGGAACGGCTGCGACAGGAATCGCTCGATGCGGCGGGCGCGGCCCACCGTGAGCTTCTGCTCGTCGGTGAGCTCGTCCACGCCGAGGATGGCGATGATGTCCTGCAGGTCCTTGTACTCCTGCAGGATCTCCTGCACGCGCGTGGCCACCTCGTAGTGCTCCTCGCCCACCACGCTGGGCTCCAGCGCGGTGGAGGTGGAGTCGAGCGGGTCCACGGCCGGGTAGATGCCCTTCTCCGCGATGGCGCGGTTCAGCACCGTGGTGGCGTCGAGGTGGGCGAACGACGCGGCCGGGGCCGGGTCGGTGAGGTCGTCGGCGGGCACGTAGATGGCCTGCACCGAGGTGACCGAGCCGTTGCGGGTGGAGGTGATGCGCTCCTGCAGGTCGCCCATCTCGGTCTGCAGGGTGGGCTGGTAGCCCACGGCCGACGGCATGCGGCCGAGGAGGGCCGACACCTCGGAACCGGCCTGCACGAACCGGAAGATGTTGTCCACGAACAGCAGCACGTCCTGGCCGCCGACGTCGCGGAAGTACTCCGCCATGGTGAGGCCCGACAGGGCCACGCGCAGGCGGGCGCCCGGCGGCTCGTTCATCTGCCCGTACACCAGGGCGGTCTTCGAGATGACGCCCGACTCCTTCATCTCGAGCCAGAGGTCGTTGCCCTCGCGGGTGCGCTCGCCCACGCCGGCGAACACCGACAGGCCGCCGTGCTCCTGCGCGATGTTGTGGATCAGCTCCTGGATGAGCACGGTCTTGCCCACGCCGGCGCCGCCGAACAGCCCGACCTTGCCGCCCTTCACGTAGGGGGCGAGGAGGTCGATCACCTTGATGCCGGTCTCGAAGATCTCCGAGGTGGGGCTGAGCTGGTCGAACGCAGGCGGGTCGCGGTGGATGGGCCACTTCTCGCTGGCGTCCACCGGGCCGGCCTCGTCGATGGCCTCGCCGAGCACGTTGAAGATGCGGCCCAGGGTGGGCTCGCCCACCGGCACCGAGATGGGGGCACCGGTGTCGATCACGTCGGTGCCGCGCGAGAGGCCGTCGGTGGTGTCCAGGGCCACCGCGCGCACCTTGTCGTCGCCCAGCAGCTGCTGCACCTCCGCTACCAGGGTGGTGCCGTCAGGGCGCGTGATCTCGAGGGCGTTGTAGATGCCCGGGAGGTCATCGGTGAACCGGACGTCGAGCACGACGCCCTTGATCTCGAGGATCGTCCCGGTGTTCTTCCCGTTGGTGCTCATCTGGCTGAGGATCCGTTCGTCGTTGGGTCTAGCTGAGGGCGTCCGCGCCGGCGACCACCTCGAGGATCTCCTGGGTGATCGCCGCCTGCCGGGCGCGGTTCATCGCGAGCGTGAGGTCCGCGATGAGTTGCTCGGCGTTGTCGCTTGCGTTGCTCATGGCCGTGCGACGCGCTGCGTGCTCGGCCGCGGCGCTCTCGAGGAGCGCCCGGTAGATCGTGGTGTCCACGAACGTGGGCAGCAGGTCCGACAGCAGCGCGACCGGCTCCGGCTCGAACTCCGCGAGGGCCTTCGAGAACACCGGCTCGGTGTCGGGGTTGTCGTCGTCGTCCTCCACCACGTCCCGCGGGACGGGCAGCAGCTGCTCGGCGGTGACGCGCTGCTCCACGAGCGACTTGAACTCGTTGAACACCAGCACCACGCGGTCGGTCTCCTCGTCGAGGTACCGCTGGCCCACGAACTGGGCCACGGCGGACGCGTCGGAGAACGTGGGCTCGGACGAGAAGCCCTGGAAGTGGTTGTCGAGCTCCATGCCGCGGAAGCGCAGCGTGCCGCCGCCCTTCTTGCCCACGGCGGTGAACACGACCTCGTCGAAGCCCTCGGCCAGCAGGGCCTCGCGCTCCTGCAGGGCCCGGCGCACGACGTTGACGTTGAACGCGCCGGCCAGGCCGCGGTCACCGGTGACCACCAGCACGGACGCGCGGCGGGTCTCGGCGCGCTCGTCGAGCAGCGGGATGCCGTTGAGGTTGCCCGCGCGGCGGGCGGCACCGGCCATGAGGCGGCGCATGCCCTTGGCGTAGGGACGCAGGGCCTCGATTCGCACCTGGGCACGACGGAGCTTGGCCGAGGCCACGAGCTCCATGGCACGCGTGATCTTGCTGGTGCCGGTGACCGAGGTGATGCGCTGCTTGATGTCCTGCTGGCTCGGCACTAGGCGGCGGCCTCGCTGCCGCCGGGGACGCCGACCAGGCGCTTCATGAGGCCCTCGAGGAACGTGCCGAGCTTGTCCTGCAGGGCGTCCGGCAGGTCCTGGGTGTCGCGGATCTCGGCGAGGATCGTGCCCTCGTCGCGAAGGGCCGAGCGAATCTCCTCGTTCACCCGCGGGATCTCCGAGGGCTCCACGGCGTCGAGGTAGCCACGGCTGGCGGCGAAGATGATGGCCACCTGCTCCTCCACCGGCCAGGGCTGGAACGCCGGCTGGTTGAGCGAGGCCACCAGGCGCGCGCCACGGGCCAGCGTCTGCTGCGTGGCGGCGTCGAGCTCCGATCCGAACTGCGCGAAGGCCTCGAGGTCGCGGTACTGCGAGAGCTCGATCTTCAGGCGTCCGGCCACCTTGCGCATGGCCTTGATCTGGGCGTTGCCGCCCACGCGCGACACCGAGATACCCACGTTCACCGCGGGGCGGATGCCCGAGTAGAAGAGCTTCGACTCGAGGAAGATCTGGCCGTCGGTGATCGAGATGACGTTGGTCGGGATGTACGCCGACACGTCACCGGCCTGCGTCTCGATGATCGGCAGCGCCGTGAGCGAACCGCCGCCGAGCTCGTCGCTGAGCTTGCAGGCGCGCTCCAGCAGGCGCGAGTGCAGGTAGAACACGTCGCCGGGGAAGGCCTCGCGGCCCGGCGGGCGCCGCAGCAGCAGCGACATCTGGCGATAGGCGTCGGCCTGCTTCGACAGGTCGTCGTACACGCACAGGGCGTGCTGGCCGTTGTAGAGGAAGTGCTCCGCCATGGCCGCACCCGAGTACGGCGCCAGGTACTTGAGCGGGGCGCTCGAGGACGCGCTGGCCACCACCACCGTGGTGTACTCCATGGCGCCGGCCTCCCGCAGGCGCTCCACCACCTGGGCCACCGTGGATGCCTTCTGGCCGATGGCCACGTAGAAGCACTTCACGTCCTGGCCGCGCTGGTTGATGATCGTGTCGATGGCGATGGTCGTCTTGCCGGTCTGGCGGTCGCCGATGATCAGCTCGCGCTGGCCGCGGCCGATCGGGATGAGCGCGTCGATGGCCTTGATGCCGGTCTGCAAGGGCTCGGTCACGGGCTGGCGCTGCACCACGCCCGGGGCCTTGAACTCGACCGGGCGGAAGTCGTTGGTCTGGATGGGGCCGCGGCCGTCCAGCGGGTTGCCCAGGGGGTCGACCACGCGGCCGAGCAGGGCCTCGCCCACCGGCACCTGGATGACCTTGCCGGTGCGCCGCACCGGGTCGCCCTCCTTGATGAGGGTGTCCTCGCCGAGGAGCACCACGCCGACGTTGTCCTCTTCGAGGTTCAGCGCCAGGCCGGACACGCCGTGCGGCAACTCGAGGGTCTCGAGGGACAGCACCGAGGGAAGGCCATGCACGCGGGCGATTCCGTCACCCACCTGCAGGACGGTGCCCACCTCGTCGGCCTCGGCCACGCCCTCGTACTGCTCGATCTGGGCGCGGAGGACCTTGGTGATCTCGTCGGGGCGGAGCTTCATCGGGCGGTCAATACCTTTCTCGTGTGATGCGGCGGTGCCGCGCGTCAGGCCTCGACGGCGGTCGAGAGGTCGATGGGTGCCGACTCCAGGGAGCGGCGCATCTCCTCGAGGCGGGTTCGGAGCGAGGCATCCACCACCACGTCGCCCACCCGGAGCACGAGGCCCCCGATGATCGACGGGTCGACGGTCTCCTCGATCTCGGCGTCACGCCCGGTCTGGGCGCGCACCTTGTCCTGGATCTGCTGGCGCAGTTCAGGGGTGAGGGGCACGGCGGTGACGGCGGTCACCACCACGCGGCCCTCCGCGGCGTCCACGCGGCGGCCGTAGGCGGCCACCACGTCGTCGATCTCGGCCAGTCGGCCGCGGTCGATGAGCACCTGGACGAGGCCCACCGACACCGGGTGGGCGCCCTCCATGAGGTCGTCCACGGCGGCGTGCTTGACCGACGTCTCCACCTCGGGGCTCGTGAGTGCCTCGCGCAGTTCCGACCCGGGCGCCATGGCGGCGGAGAACTCACCGAGCTCCGCGCGCACCTGGTCCACTGCGGACTGCGACTGGGCCGCCTCGAAGAGGGCCTCGGCATATGTGGCCGCGACGCTCATCAGGCGGAGCGCAGCCCGCTCAGGTCGGCCTGGGCGAGGGCATCCTCGACCAGCTTGCGGTGATCGTCTTCCGACAGCGTCTTGCCCGTCACCTTCTCGGCGGCGGACAGCGCCAGCACCACCACGTCGTCGCGGATGCCGGCCACGGCCGCCTGGGCCTGGGCGTCGATCTGCGTCTGGGTGTCACTGACGATGCGCTCGCGCTGCTCCTGCGCCTGGCCGACGATCTCGGTCTTCTGGCGCTCGCCCTCGCGGCGGCCGGCCTCGCGCAGCTCATCGGCCTCGCGACGCGCCTGCGCCAGCTGGGCCTTGTACTCGTCGAGCAGGCGGATGGCCTCGTCGCGGCTCGTCTCGGCCTCCTCGATGGAGGCGGCGATGGAGGCACGGCGCTTCTCGAGCGCCTGCCCCACCGGGGTGAAGACGAACTTCTTGAGGATCCACAGCGTGATGAGGAAGACGACGATCGTCCAGATCATGAGACCCGGACTGACCGTGAGGAGCGGGTTCGCCCCTACCGGTTCGACGCCTGAGAGCGGGTCCATCGCCTTAGACCAGGAAGAAGGCGACGAAGCCCATGAGCAGGGCGTAGAACGTGATCGCCTCGGTCAGGGCCAGGCCGAGGAAGGTGATCGAGAGAAGATCACCGCGGAGCTCGGGCTGGCGAGCGACCGACTCGACGGTCTTTCCGAAGATGTAGCCCACGCCGATGCCCGGGCCGATGGCGCCCAGGCCGGTCGCGAGACCGAGCGTGAGAGCCTTGGATGCGTCGACGATGTTGCCTTCGAGAGCCACGTGGCCTCCTGTGTGGTGAGTTGCCTCTAGTGCTCGGACTGCGCGGCGTAACCGATGTAGATGCCGGACAGCAGGGCGAAGATGAATGCCTGCAGGCCAGCCACCAGTACCCACTCGAACACGTAGAAGAAGACGGCGAAGGGAATCCCGAGGACGCCAAGCAGGCTGCCCACGAGGATCGAGAAGCCCGCGGCCATGATGATCAGCAGGTGACCGGCGAGCATGTTTGCGAACAGTCGCACCGAGAGGCTGACCAGGCGAAGAACCTGCGACAGCAGCTCGAGCACGAAGATGAAGGGCGTGATGCCCTTGCTGGAACCCGGCGGGATCAGGGTCTTGAAGTACCCGACGAAGCCGTGGGTGCCGAAGCCCTCCCAGAGGAAGGCGACGAAGGTCATGAGCGCCAGGGCCAGCGTGACGTTGATGTTGGCCGTGGCGGCGTAGAGGCCCAGGTCACCGACCACCTGGAAGGTGTCGGTGTGCGGGGCCGTGGGAAGGGGGATGAACGAGATGAGGTTGTTCACGGCGACGAACAGGAAGAGCGTCGCCAGGTAGGGGAACCACTTCGTGAACACGCGCTCGGGCAGGGTGACGCCGGCGATCTGCTGCTCGGCGAACTCGTACGAGATCTCGAGCACGTTCTGCGCCTTGTTGGGCTTCATCTTCAGCCCGCCGCGCACCACGAAGACGCCGAACAGGATGATGATGGCGCTCGACACCAGCATGTAGAGCACGGCCTTGTTGATGCTGAGGTCGATGAACCCGAGGTCGATCGGGATGTAGGACCCCACCTCGAACTCCTCGGCGGGGTCGAACTCCTCGGCCGCCGAGGCCAGGGCCGGCACGGCCAGCAGAAGGCCGAACGTGGCGATGAGCCACCACTTCATGCGGGATGCCGCAGCCCTCACTCAGCCTCCTCCGCGGGTGCATTTGCCTTCTCCCGCGCGGCGAACGCGAAGGCGCGGCCCGCCAGGTCGGCGGTGAAGGCGGCAAGGAACACCGCCGCGCCGATGAGGGCCACGGTCTCGTCGAACCTGAGCGCGGTGATGAACAGCACGCCCGCCACGGTCCACGCGCGGATGATGAACGAAAGGCCGGTCACGCCCACCGCGGCGCCCTGCCCCATCTTCAGCGCGTGCTTGGCGGTGGCCAGCTGCACGGCCCAGTTGGCCACCCAGAGCGCGGTGCCGAGCACCCATCCATTGAGCGGCCCGCCGAGGGCCAGCACGATGGGCAGGGCCACGAGGCACGCGAGGATGCTGGCGATGGTGGCGATCACCGTGACCCTGCGCGGGGCCTCCTTCGAGGCCGGCGCGGGCGCGAGGTGATCGGCAGCCTGGCCAGGGGCGGCTGAGGTGATTCTCTTCCCTCCGGGCGTGGAACACGAGCCGCGGACGTGCGCGGCGACGGCGGGAGCATACCCATCCCCCGGCCTGCCGCCCGCCATACCGAGCCCGCTACGGGGGTGACAGGCGTCCCGCGTTCGCCGCAAAAGGACCCCGCACCCGCGCGGCCCTCAACGCTTGGTGGTGGCCACCTCGTTGGCCGACGCCCGGCGCCGGCGCACGATCTGCACCACGGGCTCGCTGCGCCACTTGAGTATCTCGAGCACGTACACCAGGTACACCGCGCCGGCCAGTCCGAGCAGTGCGATGCCGGCGAGCAGCGCGGTCCACCCCGCGTTCCAGTCGCCGTGGCCGTCGGTGTAGGGCACGAACCGCATGGCCAGCGCCAGCGCGCACATCAGCGCCGTCCATGCGTAGATCGACAGCACCGTGCGTCGCTGGCTCCACCCGATGGCCAGGAACCGGTGATGGAAGTGGCTCTTGTCGGCCGAGTACACGGGGTTGCCGTGCTTCAGCCGCTTGAGGATGACGAACGAGGTGTCGAGGATCGGGATGGCCAGCACCACCAGGGGCAGCACGATGGCCACGGCCGCGGCGCTCTTCATGACCCCGCTGATGGCGATGCCGGCCAGCATGAAGCCCAGGAACATCGAGCCGCCGTCGCCCATGAACGTGCGGGCCGGGTTGAAGTTGTACTTCAGGAACGCCAACGAGGCGCCGGCCAGCGCGGCGGCCAGGATCGCCGCGTCGGCGCGGCCGAGCGAGGCGGCGATGATCGCGAACGTGGTGGCGCCGATGCCCACCACCCCGGCGGCCAGGCCGTCCATGCCGTCGGTGAAGTTGATGATGTTGACGATGGCCACGAACCAGAGGATGGTGAGCGGGTACTGCGCGGCCCCCAGCTCAAAGGCGCCGATCAGCGGCAGCGTGCCGTTGGCGATGGTGAGCCCGGCCGCCACGGGTATAGCCGCGCAGGCCACTTGCCCCAGCAGCTTCACCGCGGGCTGCAGGCCCAGCACGTCGTCGGCGATGCCCAGGGCGGCGATCAGCACCGCTCCCGCGATGAGCGCCCGGGCCGCGGGGTCGCCCGGCAGGAACCACAGGGCGGGCAGCAGGAACCCCAGCACGATGGCCAGCCCGCCAAGGCGTGGCACCGGGCGGTCGTGGATTCGCCGGGCCGAGGGCTGGTCGACGGCCCCCACCCGGCGCGCCAGCGCCATGGTGGCGGGCGTGAGGATGAGCACCACCACCGCCGCCGCGATGGCGCTGAGCACCGGTATGAGGGTGGTGGTCATCGACTGGTGATTCTACGAGGGCACCCCGCGCCCCTCCGACGCCTCCGTTACGCGGGCGGTCAGTGGCGGGGTCGGTGGTAGACGCCCGCCCCCCACGCCGAGAGCGCCTCGCCGAGCAGCCCGGTGAGGGGGATGGTGATGGGCGCCAGCGGCCCGCTCGACACCACCGGGTTGCGACGACGCCGGTCGAGCACGCGGATGATGCGCGCGGCCACCGACCCGGCCGACTCGGTGGGCATGAGCCGCGGCAGGTCCTTGCCCCAGCCCAGGCGGTGGAACGCCGTGCGCACCGGACCCGGGCAGATTGCGAAGGCGCGCACGCCGGTGCCCCGGAGCTCGCGGTCGATGCCGCGCACGAAGCGCATCTCGAACGCCTTGGTGGCCGCGTACGTGGACATGTAGGGAATCGCCTGCGACGCCGCGGCCGACGACATCACCACCAGGTCGCCCCGCCCGTTGGCCACCATCCCGGGCAGCACGTGCGATGCCAGGTCGACCACCGCGACGCAGTTCAGCCGCACCTCGCGCACCTCGCGGTCGCGCGGCAGGTCGACGAACGCCCCCTGGGTGCCGACGCCGGCGTTGAGCACGGCCACCTCCACCGGCCCGCGCAGCTGGTCGAGCACCCCCCGCACGGTCTCGCGCCCCTCCTCGCGCGACAGGTCGGCGGCCACGCCCCGCACCTCCACGCCGTGCTCGCGCCGCGCCTGCTCGGCGAGCGCCGCCAGCCGATCACCGCGCCGCGCCACCACCACCAGCGGGTGCCCGCGCCGCGCCAGCCTGAGCGCCACCTCGGCCCCGATGCCCGCCGACGCCCCGGTGACCAGCGCCCACCCCCGAGCGCGTTGCGCGTCAGCCACGGGCGCGGAGGCCGGGGGGCCGGGGTGTTCCCGGGGGGAAGACGAAACGACGTCCTGGCCCGGGGGGCGGGGGCCCATGGGCCGTGCGATTCCGATTCGCGACCGGAGGGAACACCCCGGCCCCCCGGGCGGTCATCACGACACGTCGGCGGTTTCCGCGATGAGCTGCGGGTACAGCGGGAAGCGGTCGCCGACGGCCTTGCTGCGCTGGCGGAGGGCGTCGAGGTCGGCGTCGGTGGTCTCGGGCGTGAGGGCCTCGGCGATGATGGCGCCCACCTCGCGGAGCTCGTCGGGGCCCATGCCGCGGGTGGTGAGCGCCGCGGTGCCGATGCGCACGCCCGAGGTGACCATGGGCGGGCGCTCGTCGAACGGCACGCCGTTCTTGTTGACCGTGATGCCGGCGCGGTCGAGGCGCGCCTCGCCGTCCACGCCGGTAAGGGGTGTCTTCGACAGGTCCACCAGCACCAGGTGGTTGTCGGTGCCGCCGGTCACCAGCTGGATGCCGCCCGCCATGAGCACCTCTGCCATGGCCCGGCAGTTGTCCACCGTGCGCTGCTGGCGCTCGCGGAACTCGGGCGTGAGGCACTGGCCGAAGGCGATGGCCTTGCCGGCGATCACGTGCATGAGCGGGCCGCCCTGCAGGCCGGGGAATACCGCGCGGTCGATGGCGCTGGCGTACTCCTCGTCGCACATGATGAACCCGGCGCGCGGACCGCCGAGGGTCTTGTGCATGGTGGAGGTGACCACGTCGGCGATGCCCACGGGGCTCGGGTGCACGCCCCCGGCGACCAGCCCCGAGATGTGCGCCATGTCCACCATCAGCTTGGCGCCCACCTCGTCGGCGATCTCGCGGAAGGCCGGGAAGTCGAGCGTGCGCGGGTACGCGCTGGCGCCCGCCACGATGAGCTTGGGACGCACCTCAAGGGCCTGGGCGCGGATGTCGTCCATCTCGAGCCGGTGCGACTCGGGGTTCACCCCGTAGCTGTGGAAGTCGTACATGCGGCCCGAGAAGTTCACCTTGAGGCCGTGGGTCAGGTGGCCGCCGTGCGCCAGCGACATGCCCATCACCGTGTCGCCGGGCTCGATGAGCACGCTGTAGGCGGCCTCGTTGGCGGTGCTGCCCGAGTGCGGCTGCACGTTGACGTGGTCGCAGCCGAACAGCTCCTTCGCCCGCGCGATGGCCAGGTCCTCGACCTCGTCAACCACCTCGCAGCCGCCGTAGTAGCGCTTGTGGGGCAGGCCCTCGGCGTACTTGTTGGTGAGCACTGAGCCCACCGCCTGCAGGATCGAGATGCTCGTGAAGTTCTCGCTGGCGATCATCTCGAGCGTCTCGGCCTGTCGCTCGAGTTCCTGCCGCAGGAGGGCGGCGACGGCTGGGTCGGCCTCCGTGACGTCCTGCGACAGCTGGCTCTCGGGATCGAAGAAGCTCACTCGCGCGCTCCGGCTCTCGACTGCTGGGCAACGAGGCAAGGATAAATCACGAAGCGGGGGAGCCGGGGGGTTTCGGCTGGGCCGAACGGCCCCAGATGGCCCGGGGGACTCCCGCGAGGTCCGCCCTCGCCGATACCTCGCCGAACCCCGCGGCGGCGAGGATGCCCATGACGGCGTCGGCCTGACCCTCCCCCGCCTCGAGCACCAGCCACCCGCCCGGCACGAGCGCGGCGGCGGCCTCGGCGGCCACCCGCGCATGGTCCTCGGTGCCCACCGGCCCGGCCACCAGCGCGTGCTCGGGCTCGTGGCGAAGGGCCGGGTGCCGATCGAGGTCAGCCGGCACCAGATACGGCGGGTTGCTCACCACCACGTCGAACCGCTCCCCGCTCACCCCGGCCATGCCGTCGCTCTGGAGCATGCGCACGCGATCGGCCAGATGGGGATTGGCCTCGAGGTTGCGGCCTGCCACGGCGAGCGCGCCCGGGCTGCGTTCGAGGCCGACAACGGTGACGTCGGGCCGCAGATCGGCAATCGACAGCGCAATTGCCCCTGAACCCGTGCCCCAGTCGGCCACGCGCGCGCCCTGGGGTGCGATCTCCACCACGAGGTCAACGACAATCTCGGTGTCCGGACGCGGCACCAGCACGTCGGGCGTCACCTCGAGGTCGAGGCGGCCGAACGCCCGGCGCCCGGTGATGTGCGCCACGGGCTCCAACTCACCCCGCCGCGCGATGAGAGCCCGGCACGCGGCGAGCTCATCCTCGGTGAGCGGCCGCTCGGCCTCGGTGTAGAGCTGTATGCGTTCCAGACCCAGCGCATGGCCGATGAGCACCTCGGCATCCAGCCGCGGAGTGTCGGACCCCTTCC
This sequence comes from Actinomycetota bacterium, assembly GCA_016870155.1. Classification (GTDB taxonomy): domain Bacteria; phylum Actinomycetota; class Thermoleophilia; order Miltoncostaeales; family Miltoncostaeaceae; genus SYFI01. The sequence goes on from VGCE01000002.1 coordinate 171,453, forward strand.
CCGTCAGCCACTCGGTGGACCTCTGCACGACCTCAGCCACAGTCACGGGACGAAGGATGCCACTGCCGCCCCGAGAGGGGTGGAACCTGTCCGCACCCGCATCAGCAGCAGAGCGGAGCTAGACCGAAGGCAGAAGGACAGGCGGCTCTGAACCGCCCCGAGAGGGGTGGAACCTGTCCGCACCCGCATCAGCAGCAGAGCGGAGCGAGACCGAAGGCAGAAGGACAGGCGGCTCTGAATCGCCCCGAGAGGGGTTACGTGACCTGCTGCTCCAGCAGCAGCCTGCGCTCCTCGGCCTGGAGGGCATCGGTGAGCGACGAGAGCTGCCCCTGCAGCACCTGCTCCTTGAGGGGCACGGTGAGGCCGATGCGGTGATCGGTCACGCGGTTCTGGGGGTAGTTGTAGGTGCGGATCTTCTCGGAGCGGTCGCCGCTTCCCACGTGCGCGCGGCGGGTGTCGCGCAACTCGGCCTCCTGCTCGGCCTGCGCCTTCTCCAGGAGGCGGGCGCGCAGCACGCGCAGGGCGCGCTCCTTGTTCTGCAGCTGGCTCTTCTCGTCCTGCATCGAGACGACGACGCCCGTGGGGATGTGGGTGATGCGCACGGCCGAGTCGGTGGTGTTCACGCTCTGGCCGCCGGGCCCGCTGGACCGGTAGACGTCGATCTTCAGGTCGTTCTGGTCGATCTGCACGTCGACCTCCTCGGCCTCCGGCATCACGGCCACGGTGGCGGTGGAGGTGTGGATGCGCCCCTGGCTCTCGGTGGCCGGCACGCGCTGCACGCGGTGCACACCGCCCTCGTGCTTGAACACGCTGAACGCCCCGGCGCCCTTCACGGCGAAGGTGGCCTCCTTCAGGCCACCAGCATCGGCCTCGCTCACGTCGAGCAGCTCCACCATGTAGCCGCGCACCGTCGCGTAGCGGGTGTAGACGTCGAGCAGGTCGCGCGCGAAGAGCGCGGCCTCCTCCCCGCCGGCGCCTGCGCGGAGCTCCACGATGACGTCGCGCGAGTCGTTGGGGTCGGGCTCCACCATGGCCTCGCGTATGAGGGGCTCGAGCTCGTCGATCTCGGCCTCGGCCTCCTTGAGCAGCGCGCGGACGTCGTCATCCTCGCCCCCGGCCAGCATCTCGCGGGCCTCGGCCGCCTGGGTGTCGGCATCGCGCCAGCGCGCGGCGAGTCCCGCGGCCTCTTCAAGGCCCGCGTAACGGCGTGTCAGGTCGGCGTAGCGCTTACGATCTGACGCCGCGTCGGGGTCGGACAGTGCCTCGGAGAGCTCCGCGCGCGTGCGCTCCACCTGCTCGACCAGGCGGCCGACATCGTCGGCCACGGAATACCTACTTGGCCTGCTGGCGCTTCTTGTTGAAGCGCTCGATGCGTCCGCCCGTGTCCACGATCTTCTGCTTGCCGGTGTAGAAGGGGTGGCACTCGGAGCAGATCTCCACGCGGATCTCGGGCTGCGTGGAGCGGGTCGTGAAGTTGTTGCCGCAGGTGCAGGTGACATCGCAGACGACGTACTCGGGGTGGATCTCTGCCTTCACGTTCCCTCTCGATTCCCTCGATGTGCGTGGCCCGGTCGGCGCCACGGGGGCGGCATGATAGCGCGGCCGGGGCGGGACCCCGGCCGCGCGCTGATGCATGCCCGCGCGGGCGCTAGCCCTTGCGCTGGTTGATGAGCTCGCCGAGCTGCGGGACGATCTCGAAGAGGTCCCCCACCACGCCGAAGTCGGCGAACTGGAAGATCGGGGCCTCCTCATCCTTGTTGATCGCCACGATCACGTCGGACGTCTGCATGCCCACCTTGTGCTGCACGGCGCCGGAGATGCCGCATGCGATGTACAGGTTGGGCGACACGGTCTTGCCGGTCTGCCCCACCTGGTTCGGGTGCGGGTACCAGCCGGCGTCCACCGCGGCGCGCGAAGCACCCACGGCCGCGCCGAGCGAGGCGGCGAGCGCCTCGACCACGGCGAAGTTCTCGGGCGCGCCGAGGCCGCGACCACCGGAAACGATGATGCTGGCTTCCTCGAGGCTGATCTTGCCCTCCTCGGCCGGCTTGCGGGCCGTCACCTTGGCGCGCTGGGCGGCGTCGGAGATGGCCGGCGTGACCGCCACCACCTCGGCCGAGCCGCCGCTCTCGCTGGCCTGGAACGAGTTGGGGCGCACCAGGGCGATCTGCGGGCCGCCGGTCCACGTGCTCTGCACGAGGTTCTGGCCGCCGAAGGCCGGCCGGGTGGCCTGCAGGCCGCTGCCGCCGGGCGCCAGGTCGGTGGAGTCGCTGTTGAGCCCCGCGCCGAGGCGCGCCGCCAGGGCGGCCGCGGTGTCGCGGCCCTGCACGGTGCCGCCGAAGAGGATGGCCGAGAAGTCATTCTCGGCCTGCAGCTGCGCGATCACATCCACGTGCGGGGCGGCCAGCCCGGTGCCCAGCGCCTCGTGGTCGGCCACGAACACCTTCTCGGCGCCGTAGGCCCCGAGCTGCGCGGCCTGGTCGGCCACGCCCGAGCCGCCGGCGTACGCCGCGAGCGGCCCGCCGGTGGCGCCTGTGAGGTCGCGCGCCTTCGAGAGGATCTCGAGTCCTACGCGACGGAAGCCGCTGCCCTTGGGCTCGGCGACGACGAGGATGCCTGCCATGTCGTTAAGTCCTTTCGGTTCCGAGTCCGGGTTCAGACGATCTTCTTCTCGACCAGGAAGTCGAGGATCTGCTGTGCGCCGTTGCCGTCGTCCTTGACGACCTGGCCGGCCTGACGTGCGGGAGGCGTCTCGACGCCGAGCACCTTGGTGCCCGCGCCGGCCTCGCCCACCTTTGAGGCGTCGATGCCGGCGTCCGCCAGCGACTTGACCTCCTGGGGCTTCTTCTTCGCGCCCATGATGCCCTTGAGCGATGGGTAGCGCGGCTCGTTGATCGCCTTGGTCACCGAGACCACGGCCGGCAGCGGGAGCTCCACGGTGTCCACGCCGTCATCGCTCTGGCGCTCCACGGTGATGCTGCCACCGCTCACGGCCAGCGAGTTGGCGGCGGTCACCCAGGCGCGGCCCGAGACCTCGCCGAGGGTCGCGGCCATCACGCCCGAGCGGGCGTCGGTGGCCTCGCTGCCCAGCAGCACCAGTTCGGCGCCGGAGTCATCGAGGACCTTGGCGAGCACCGTGGCCGTTCCGAGATAGTCGGACCCCGCCGCGGCGGCATCGCTCACGAGCACCAGGCTGTCGGCGCCCATGGCCAGGCCCTGGCGCAGTGACTCCACCGCCTTCTCGGGGCCCAGGGATATGAGGATCACCTCGTCGGCGGCCCCGGCCTCCTTAAGGCGCACCGCCTCCTCCACGGCGTACTTGTCAAACTCATTCAGCATGCGGTCGCCCTCGTCGCGGACGAGGCGGCCGGTGCCCGGGTCGATCCGCTTCTCGGCGGTCGTGTCCGGCACCTCTTTGACGCATACGGCGATTTTCACGAAGACGGGCTCCTAGGAGTTGAGATTGGCCTTCGCAGGGCGAAAATCACGCTCCACTGTGAAGGGCGCCGAGCATACCAACGGGGCGCGGCCGGGAAGCGCGGGAACTGCGCCCTCGGGCCAAGTGTCAGGCGGCTACCCCGCCCACGAGGGCGGGCGCTTCTCGAGGAAGGCGGTCATGCCCTCGATGCGCTCGGGGTGGGCGAACTGCTGCGCGAACGCCTCGGCCTCGGCGGCGAGTAGGTCGTCGCGCGGCCCGAGCGCGGCGTGGACGAGCCGCTTCGACAGCGCCACCGCCGACGGCGACTTCTGCGCGATCTCGTCACCCATCGCCACCGCGGCGTCCAGCAGGTCGTCGGCAGGGTGCACCGCCGACACCAGCCCGGCGGCCAGCGCCTCGTCCGACCCGATCATCGCGCCGGTGAGGATCATGCGCTTCGCGAACCCCTCGCCGCAGATGCGGGGCAGGCGCAACGATCCCCCCCACCCGGGCGGGATTCCCAGCGCCACCTCGGGCTGCGACATCTTCGCGGCGGCGGATGCCAGGCGGATGTCGCAGGCCAGCGCAACCTCGCAACCGCCGCCCAGCGCGAATCCGTTGACGGCGGCGATCACCGGCACGGGCAGGGCCTCGATGGCGTTGCACAGGCCGTGGCCCTTGGCAGCGAACTCCCGGGCGCCGTCCACGTCCATGTCGGCCATGCGGCTGATGTCGGCCCCGGCCGAGAACGCCCGGCCGGCACCGGTGAGCACCACGGCGCGCACGCCGGGGTCGGCGGCCGCATCGGCCAGCGCCGCCATGAGGTCGTCGATCTGCTCGGGCGAGAAGGCGTTGAGGGCTTCCTGCCTGTCGAGCACCAGCACCTGCACCGCGCCGCGGCGCTCGCGCCCGACGGCCACTAGGCGGCGACGGCGCCCTCGAGGAACGACACCATGTCGTCCACGGGGGCCCCTGGGGTGTATACGGCGGCCACGCCCAGCGCGCGCAGCTCGTCGGCGTCGTCGGCCGGGATGGTGCCGCCCACGATCACCAGTACCTCATCCGCGCCCTCGGCGGCCAGCAGCTCCATGATGCGCGGCACGAGGGTCATGTGCGCGCCCGAGAGGATCGACAGGCCCACGGCGTCGGCGTCCTCCTGCACCACCGTGGCCGCGATCTGCTCGGGCGTCTGGTGCAGGCCGGTGTAGATGACCTCCATGCCGGCGTCGCGCAGCGACCGGGCCACGATCTTGGCCCCGCGGTCGTGGCCGTCGAGGCCGGGCTTGGCGATGACAACTCGGATCGGGCGTCCCATAGGGCGCGCAGGATACCTGCTGCGACGGGCACACTACGGGCCATCGCCCGCGAACGAGGAATCGCCGAATGAAGGTCACGAGCAGCCGTGCCACCAACCCCGCCAGCATCAAGGCCGACGCCCTGGTGGTGCCGGTGCCCTCGCCCCCGGGTGGCCCGGAGGGCGCCCTCGCCGCGGTGGATGCCGCGCTCGGCGGCCTGGTGTCGGCGGTCATCGACGACGGCGAGGTGACGGGCGCCGCGGGCCAGGTGCGCGTGCTGCACACGCGCGGGGACATCCCCGTGGCCCGCGTGCTGCTGGCCGGCGTGGGTGACGAGCCCGACCGGGGCGCGTGGGCCGCCGCAGGTCGCGCCGCCGCGCGTGCGGCGCGCGAGGTGGGCGCCCGCAGGGTTGCGCTGCTCCCCGCCGCCGACGCCGATCGCGGCGATGTGCGCGCCATGGCCGAGGGGCTCGCCACCGGTGCGTGGCGCCTCGAGGCCTTCCGCTCGAAGAAGGCCGAGGGCGGCAAGCGCGGACGGGCGAAGGGCGAGATGGAGGTCGTCGTGGCCGGCGGCGCACTCACGCCTGCGGGCACCAGGGCGGTCGGCGCCACGGCAGGGGCCGTGAACCTGGCGCGCGAGCTGGCCGAGACGCCGTCGAACCACATGACCCCGACCATCCTGGCCAAGCGCGCCGAGCAGGTAGCACGGGGCCGGCGCACGCTGTCCATCGACGTGCTGGGCCCGCGCGAGCTCACCACGCTGAAGGCCGGCGCCCTGCTGGCCGTGGCGCGGGGCTCGGCCGAGCAGCCGCGCATGATCGTCATGCGCTACCGGCCGCCCAGGGCGGCGCGCACCACGAAGGAGGTGCTCGGACTGGTGGGCAAGGGCGTCACCTTCGACACGGGCGGCATCTCGATCAAGCCGGCGGGCGGCATGGAGGAGATGAAGATGGACATGGCGGGCGGCGCCGCGGTGATCGCCGCGATGGGGCTGATCGCCGACCTCGAGGTTCCCGCCGAGGTGGTGGCCGTGGTGCCGGCCACTGAGAACATGCTGGGCGAGGCCGCGATGAAGCCGGGCGATGTGTTCACCGCGATGAACGGCAGGACCATCGAGGTGACGAACACCGATGCCGAGGGCCGGCTCATCCTCGCCGACGCGCTCACCTACTGCGCGCGCCAGGGCGCCACGCGCATGGTGGACATGGCAACGCTCACGGGCGCGATCGTGGTGGCCATCGGCGAGGTCTACGCCGGGCTGTTCGGCACGGACCCGGCCTTCACCGAGCTGGTGCGCGAGGCGGGTGACGACACCGGTGACCTCTGCTGGCCCATGCCTCTGCACCCGGGCTACGACCCGCTGGTGAAGAGCTCCGTTGCCGACCTCAGCAACTCCGCGAAGAAGCGCCAGGCCGGCGCGGTGTACGCCGCGCGCTTCCTGCGCGACTTCACCGAGGGCGTGCCGTGGTGCCATGTTGACGTGGCCGGCACCGCGATGCAGGGCGACCACGCATCGGGCTTCGGCGTGCGGCTGGCCGCCGACGTGGCATCGCGGGTGGCGCGCGTGAAGTGAAGCGCCTGCTCACGCTGATACTGCTGATGGCCATCGCCGCGGGCGTGGCGTTCCTGCTCATGCGCACGGTGGCCCGGACCGAGGTGACCGACGTGTTCACGGCGCCGGGCCCGGTCACCGAGGTGTCGGTGGATACCGGCGCGGGTGCGGTGGCGGTGGACGCGGGGGCCGATGACCGCCTCGTCGCCCGCATCACCAAGGGCTACGCGTTCTTCGCACCTGAGGTGATGGCATCCACCACCGCGGGCACGGTGGTGCTCGACACCGACTGCCCCACGCTCGGGGTGCTCACCGGCTGCTCGGTGGACTTCGACGTGGTGATGCCCCCGGCCGCATCGGTGCGCGCAACCAGCACGGCCGGGTCGGTGATGGTCACCGGGACCTCGGGCCCCGTGGTGGCCGAGAGCACGGCGGGCGGCGTAGCCGTGCTGCGCTCGCGCGCCCGGGACATCCGCGCGTCGAGCACGGCCGGCGACGTGCGCGTGGAGGCCGAGCGGGCCCCCGATCGCGTGGAGGCGTCCACCACCGCGGGAGGCGTGACCGTGGTGGTGCCGCGCGACGACTACCGGGTGGACGCCAGCGCGGGAGCCGGCTCGGTGAACCTGGAGGGCATCGCCGACACGCCGTCGTCGAGCCGGGTGATCATCGCCAGCGCGTCGGCCGGCGACGTGACCATCCGCGCGCGCTGATCAGCCGCCGAGTCGTGCCTGAAGGCCGTCGAGCAGGGCTTCGAGCCCGAACTCGAACACGTCGTCCTCGCCCCGGGCGATGTCCGTGAACACCTCCACCAGCAGGGGCTCGTCGAATTCCTCGGCGGCGGCGCTGTCGTCGATCGCCGAGGCCTCGCCCATGGTGAACCCGATCGTCCAGCGCGACACCACGCGCACGGCGCGCAGGGCGTCCTCGCGCGAGAACCCGGCGTCCTCCATCGCGTTGAAGAGGGGCCCGACCAGGCCGGTGCTGCTGCGGTAGGCCACGGATGGGCGGGCGGCGATCATGGCCACCACCTTGGGGTGGGCGGACAGCGTGGCGCGATAGCCACGCGAGAACCCACCCATGTCCTGCCGCCAATCACCGGTCATCTCGAGCTGCGACACGAACTCGGTCTGCACCAGCGCCACCACCCCGTCCATCATCTCAGCCTTGCCGCCGGGCACGTGGTGATACAGCGACATGGCCTCCACGCCGAGCTCGGATGCCACCGCCCGCATGCTGCAGCCCTGCACGCCCGACTCGTCGATCACCGCGAGCGCGGCTTCCACCACGCGCTCCCGGGAGAGGGGCTCGCGCTCGTTCACGGCTGCGGCTCCCCGTGACCATTGGAGGGGTCGCCACCCCGGCGGCGGTCACCGCGACGGCCGGCGTCACGGTGGCGGACGCGCGTGAAGAAGTACGTGATGCCCGCGCCGAACAGGGCCGCGATGACAATCACCACGATGAGGCTGGTGGAGGTGTCGAACACCCACCACGTCACCTCCACCTGCTGCGCGTTCGCGATGATGAACCACACGAGGAGGACTCCCGCGGCGATGCCGAGGATGGCCTTCCAGTTGGTGTCGCCCCGCCGATCGGGCGGGCTGCGGTCAGCGGACATCAACCCTCCTGAGGGGGTGGTGTGCCGAGGATACTGTCGACCGCGGTCGCGGGGTCGATTTCCCGGGCGATCACGCGCGATGCAAGGGCGTCGAGCGCGGCGTCGTCCGCGCGCTCGACGAGGTCGCGGGCCAGGCGCTCCAGCGCCAGCGAGCGCAGGTTGCGGCGCATGCCGTCGCGGGCACGCGCATTGGCCAGCCCGGACGCCGCCAGGTTGGCGCGATGCCGCTCCACGGCGCCCCAGGCATCGTCCACCCCCTGCTCATCCAGCGCCTGGGTGAGCACCACCGGCGGCAGCCAGCCGTCGGTGGGCACCAGCGTGAGGGCCGACTCCACCTCGCCGGCGAGGACATCTGCGCCCGGGCGGTCGCGCTTGTTGATGACGATCACGTCGGGGATCTCCATCACGCCGGCCTTGATCGCCTGGATCGCATCTCCGCTGCCGGGCATGAGCACCAGCACCACGGTGTGGGTGAGCGCCTGCACCTCCACCTCGTTCTGGCCGGCGCCCACGGTCTCGACGATCACCACGTCGAACCCGGCGGCGTCGAGGATGGTCATGGCGTCCCCCGTGGCCTCGGCGAGGCCGCCCAGGTGACCGCGGCTGGCCATCGAGCGGATGAACACGCCCTCGTCGAGGAAGTGGTCCCCTAGCCGGATGCGGTCGCCCAGCACGGCGCCGCGGGTGAACGGGCTGGTGGGATCGACGCTGACGATGGCCACGGTGAGCCCGCGCTCGCGCAGCAGGCGCACGATCGCCGCCGACAGGGTGCTCTTCCCCGCCCCCGGTGATCCGGTGATGCCCACGCGCATGGCCGTGCCGGCCCGGGGATGCAGCAGGCGCATCACCTCACGGCCCTCCGGCCCGAGCGACTCGGCCATCGAGATGGCGCGGCCGATGGCGCGGCGGCGGCCGGCCAGCACGCCGTTTGCCACCTCGGCGGGGGTCATGCGGGCGGCCCCGGCATCAGGCCACCTCTGCCAGGGCCTCGGTCATCGCCGCCAGCAGGCGGTCGGTCTGCCCGGGCAGGCCCACGCTGATGCGCAGGCCGCCGTTCGCGCCGAAACCCGCCGTGGGCCGCACGATCACCCCGCGCCGCGTGAGGGCGGCGTCGAGCGCCCGCGCCTTGTCGTCGCCGACGTCCACGAAGAGGAAGTTCGCGGATGACGGCAGCGGGTCCAGCCCGAGCGCGCGCAGGCCGTGGGCCATGCGCTCGCGCTCGGACGTGGCCTCGGCGATGCGCTGCGGCATGTGGGCGGGGGCGTCCTCCAGCGATGCCACCGCCGCGGCCTGCGCCACGGCGTTCACGTCGAATGCGTTGCGTACCGGCGACATCGCCTCGGCGAGCCCCTCGGGGCCGGCCATCCATCCCACCCGCAGGCCGGCGAGCCCGTAGGCCTTGCTGAAGGTGCGCATCACCACGAGGGACCGGCCCTCGCGGATGAGCGCCATGCCGTCGTGCGACCCGGGCGGCAGGTACTCGAAGTAGGCCTCGTCGAGTACCGGCAGCACGTGCGCGGGAAGGGCATCGAGGAACCTGCGCAGGGCGGCATCGGACACCACGCCGCCCGTGGGGTTGTTCGGACTCACCACCACCACGATCTTGGTGGCCGGCCCCACGGCGGCGGCAAGGGCATCCAGGTCGTAGGCGCCCCCGGCATCGAGCGGCACGGGGGTCCACGTAGCGGCCTCCACCATGGCGCCCTGGCGGTACGACGCGAACGACGGCCAGCACATGACGATCTCGTCGCCGGGGTCGAGGAACGTCATGCAGAGCACCTTGATGAGGCTGTCCATGCCGTTGCCCACCGTGATGCGCTCGGGTGCGACGCCGTGCCGCTGCGCCAGGGCGTCGCGCACGCCCCATGCCCCCGGGTCGGGGTAGAGGTTCTGCTCCACGGCGGCACGCTCGATGGCCTCGATGGCCAGCGGGAACGGCGGGTACGGGCCCTCGTTGGACGCCAGCTTCGTGATGGGCATGCCGCGAAGCTCGCGCCTGAGGTCCGCCAGCGGCCGGCCCGGCACGTACGGCTGCACCGACGACAGGATCGGCCGTATCAGCGCGGGGTCGAGATGCGGCGCGTCGGACACGGGCAGGAGGCTACACTCGCCGCCGATGCCGGAACTCGACGACCTCGGGCTCTTCCCGCTCGGACTGGTGCTGCTACCGGGCGAGCGCGTGCCGCTGCACCTGTTCGAGCCGCGCTACCGCCAGCTCATGGCCGACTGCGTGCTTGACGATCGGCCGTTCGTGATCATGCAGGATCACGGCGAGGGCGCATCGCCGATCGGGTGCACCGCGAGGTTCGTGGCGCTGGGGCGCCGCTTCGCCGACGGCCGCATGAACGTCACGGTGTCCGGCGGCCAGGTGGTGCGCGTGCTCAAGCAGACCGCGGGCCGCATGTACCTCTCGGCGTGGGTGGAGGAGGTCACCGACGACTCCCCCGATGCGCCGGATGAGCTGCAGGACGACGTGCGTGAGCTCTTCGCGCGCCTGGTGGCCGAGATCGCGGGCGAGGGCCATGCGCCGCCGATCCGCGACGACGTGCCGCTCTCGTATGGCCTGGCCGGGATGATCGAGATGCCCGCCGAGCCCAAGCAGGACCTGCTCGAGTGCCGTGACGAGGAGGTGCGCCTCGCGATGGTGCGCGACATCCTCGCGGCCGCCCTCGAGAGCGCCGACCGCGAGCGCATCGCGGCAGCGCGCGCCCGCACCAACGGCAAGGTCGCGCTGCCGTGACGGCCTCCGTCGTGGCCGTCCGGCCCCGGCGCATCGCGTGGGTGGAGGGCCCGGATGCCCCGGCGCTTCTTCACGGCCTGCTCACCGCCGACATCGAGGCCCTTCCGGTGGGCGGAGCCACCCGGTCGCTGGTGCTCACCACGCAGGGGCACGTGGTGGCGCAGATGGCGGTGGCCCGCGACGCCGAGCAGTCCTTCACCTTGCTGCTCGACCCGCCACCGGCGGGCGACGGCACGGCGGTGATCGCCGCCCACCACGTGTCGGAGGACGCCCTGGTGCTGGGGCCCGAGGATGCCCGCGTGCTGGTGGCCACCGACGACCTCGCGCCGGTGCTCGCCGGGGCCGGCGCCCTGCAGGTGCCCGGGGCGATCCCCGGCACGATCGAGGTGCTGGCCGACGACCCCGGGCAACTCGCACGCGACCTGGGCATCACCGTCTCGCCGCCCGGGGCCATCGATGCGTTGCGCATCGCGCGGGGCGCTGCCGAGGTCGGGGTGGACACCGGTGATCGCACGCTGGTGCAGGAGGCCCGCCTCGACGACGCGGTGTCGTTCGCGAAGGGCTGCTTCCTGGGGCAGGAGACCGTGGCGCGCCTGCACTACCGAGGCCACGCCAACCGGCGCCTGGCGCGCATCGCCCTCGACGGGTCCGTGGCCGCGGGCACCGACGTGCTCGTGGCCGCCGATGCGGAGGGAGGCACGGGTGCAGGCGCAGGCACGCGCGCCGACGCGGTTGCGGGCACCGGCCCGGTGGGCACCGTGACGAGCGTGGCGGAGGTTCCCGGCGCCGGGTGGATGGCCCTCGGCATGGTCCGCCACGAGGTGCCCGATGGGACATCCGTCGATGTCGGTGGCGTGGCCGGGCGGATACTGCCCCTGGGCTGACGGGCCGGTGCTAGCGTCGAGCGCGATGGGCATCACACGCGACGACCGCGCGAGGGCCGCCCGCCAGAGCTGGGTGGTGCGCCTCTTCTACGACCGCGACGGCGACCTGCACGGGTGGCGCGCGCTGGCCGTGGTGGCGCTGCTTGCCGGGGCCGTGGTGCTGGGCACCGTCATGGTGTCGTTCGCCGGCGCGGCGTTCGGCCCCGAGACCCTCGCGGCCGGGGCACTCATCGTTTTCCTCGCCATAAAGATCCCGCTGCTGCTGTTCGTGTTCTGGATCCTCATGCGCCACGGGGGCGGCTACACGCAGAGCGAGCTCTCGGCCAAGGAGCGCTCGCGCGTGCTGGAGCACCTGATGCAGCAGGCCCACGAGGCCAGGGGCAGGCCCGATGAGGCCGAGCGGCTGCGCTGGGCCGCGCGTGAGGCCTGGCGCATCGCCGATGAGGCCCCCGATGATGGGCGCCAGCAGGCGATCGCGGTGGCCGTGGAGATCAGCGGCATGCGCCCCAGCCCCCAGGGCCGCACCGCGGCCTAGGCGAACACCAGAGCGTCGTCCACGTCGCCCGAGGCCAGGCCCTCGGCGATCTTGTCGAAGGCCATCTGGTGCACCACCGCGGCGATGTCCTCGGCCGTGCCCTGCAGCGCCTCGGGGTGACGCGCCTGCACGGTCACGCGCCCCACGAAGCAGGTCTTGATGGCCACCACCTGCCCGCCTTCGCGCACCTCCACCTTGAAGCCCCAGAGCGTGTGGGCGTCATCGGTGAGGGATGTCCTGGGCGGCTCGGCCACCAGCTCGAAGGTCCTGCCCGCCGCCGTCACCTCGCGCGTGCTCACAGGTCCACCACCCGCCCCTCGTCGTCCACCCCGGCGGCGCCCCCGCCCCGCCGCGGGTCACCCGCGGCCTCGAGCCCCCGGGCGGTGACGCCCACCGCCGAGACCCCGCCGAAGTAGAGGTTGGACTCGTCCCAGAGCCGGAGGTCGAACCCGGCGCCACCCAGCGCCGTCACGGCGCACGCGGGGACACCCCCCTCCACGTCCAGCCCGCCGCCCTCGTGGTGTACACGCGGCCTGCCGACCGCCTCACCGGGGCCGAGGCCGTCGTCCACCATCCCGGCGACGACCATGAGGATCGCAGACCGCAGGCGATTGGAGCCCGCCGACCCCACCGCTGCCAGCGGCGCGTCGCCGCGCAGCAGCAGGGTGGGCGCCATCATCGATGTCATGCGCGCGCCGGGCGGCAGCGACCCGAAACCGGCCGGGTTGAGGTCGCTCTCGCCCAGCATGTTGTTGAGCAGCACGCCGGTGCCCGGTGCCACCACGCCCGAACCCGAGCCATTGGACGACGACAGGCTGGCCATGCCGCCCTCGGCGTCGATGGCGCTCACGTGCGTGGTGCCCGTGGGCTTGCGCGACGGCGGCGTGCCACCCGCGTTGGCCGCGCGCATGGCCGCCCAGAAGCGCTCGAGGAAGTCCTCCTCGCCGAGGCCCACGTGGAACCCCGGCCCACGCATGGCGTTGGCGGCCGCCTGGGCGCGGGCCATTCCGGCGTAGAAGGCCTCGTCGTCCGCGGGCGCCGGACGCCCCTGCATCTCATCGAGCGCCGCGGCGATGAGCACGCCGCCACTCGAGGGCGGAGGGTTGGTGAGGACGGTGACGTCACGAAACCCCACCTCCACGGGCCGGCGCTCCACCACCCGGTAGGCCGCGAGGTCGTCCGGTGTGAGCAGGCCACCGGTGGCCGCGAGGTAGCGCAGGATCTCCTCGCCCACCACGCCCTGGTACATGCATCCCGCGCCCTCGCGGCCGAACCTGTCGAGCGTGGAGGCCAGGTCATTCAACACCAGGGTGGTACCGGGCCCGGCCGGTCGGCCACCGGGCGTGAACTGCGCCGCCGACGCCGGGGTGTGGCGCAGCATGTCCTGGAGTATCCGATGCAGGTACGCGGACTCCTCGCCCACCAGCACCCCTTCGCGGGCCAGCTGCACGGCGGGGCGCACCAGGTCGGCCATGGGCAGGCGACCGAATCGCCGTGAGGCCTGGTCGAGCCCGGCCAGCATGCCGGGCACGGCCACCGACGCCGGGCCGATGTGGAACACCTGCTCGGCCGTGCCGAAGGGCACGGTGAACGCATGCAGGTCGGCGGGGTCGAGCCGACGCCCGGCGGGCCCGAGCCCGGGCACGGCCACGAAGAAGTCGAGCACCGTGGCCGGGCCGCCCGGCGGTCGCACCAGCAGGAATCCACCGGCCCCGGGACCCGTGAGCACGGCCTCGGCCACGGCAGCCGTGAGGGCGGCCGCGATCACTGCGTCCACCGCGGTGCCACCACCCGCCAGCGCGCGTGCGCCGGCCCGCGCCGAGAGCGGGTTGCCCGCGGCTACCGCACCGATGATCACCGGGCCCGCGCCTAGGCGGCGGATCCGCCGTTCGGGTCGGACGATCCCTTGTCGTCCTCCACCGGGAACAGGCGGGTGGACTCCTCGCCGGGCGGCGCGACCGCGGTGGTCTCCGCGGGCGACGACGCCCTGGCAGGCTGGTCGGGGCCGGGGGCCACCGGCGGCGGCGGGGCAGCCTCAGGAGGATCCTCGGGCTTGGGCAGCGGCGGGACATCGGCTGAGAGGTCCGGCGCCTCGGGCGGCTCGGCGATCTCGGATGAGCTGCCCAGCGCCGCCGTGCCCTCGGGCCGCGCGCGGCGTCCGCGCTCCACGCGCGTGGCGGGCGTGCGCGAGCCGATGCCCGCCATGCTCGTGCCCCCGCGCGCGGGCGTGCCCGACAGGCCCGCGGCGATGACCGTGACCCACACCTGGTCCTCAAGCTGGTCGTCGATCGTGGCGCCGAAGATGATGTTGGCGTCGGGGTCTGCCGCGTCGGCTACCACCTGGGCGGCCTCGGTGACCTCGATGAGCGACATGCTCGGGCCACCGGTGACGCCGAGCAGGATTCCCCGGGCGCCGTCGATGGGCGTCTCGAGCAGGGCCGACGAGATCGCGGCCGTGGCGGCGTCGGTGGCGCGGCTGCCACCCGTGGCGTAGCCGATGCCCAGCAGCGCGGTCCCGGCGTCCTTGAGGATCGTGCGCACGTCGGCGAAGTCGACGTTGATGAGGCCCGGAAGCGTGATGAGGTCGCTGATGCCCTGCACGCCCTGGCGCAGCAGGTCGTCGGCCACGGCGAACGCATGCATCACGCTGGTTCCGCGCTCGAGCACGCTCATGAGGCGGTCGTTCGGGATGACGATGACCGTATCGGCGGCGTCGCTGAGGTGGGTGATGCCCAGATCGGCGGTGCCCGCGCGCTTGTTGCCCTCGAAGCCGAACGGACGGGTGACCACCGCGACGGCCAACGCCCCGAGCTCGCGGGCCACCTTGGCCACTACCGGGGCGCCGCCGGTTCCGGTGCCGCCGCCCTCGCCGGCCGCGATGAACACGAGGTCGCTGCCGCGCAACACGCGGCGCAAGTGCTCCTCGCTCTCGCGGAAGGCCATCTCGCCGAGTGCCGGGTCGCCGCCGGTGCCGAGACCGCGCGTGACCTCGGCGCCCACGGGAATCACCACGTCGGCGCGGCTGCTGTCGAGCGCCTGCCGGTCGGTGTTGATGGCGATGAACTCCACGCCATGCACGCCGGCCTCGATCATGCGGTCAACGGCGTTGCAGCCACCGCCGCCCACGCCAACCACCCGCACCACGGCCTGGCCCTCGGCGCGCATGGGGATTTCCTGGCGGGTCTCGGCCGGGGCCTCCGACTGCATGCCCTGTGCACCGCCCTCGCCCGGCGTGGTGCTCCTGAACAGGTCCGCGAGCGGACCCTCGCGCATGGACTGCTTCTTCACGAGGCCAGTCTAAGGCTCGGCCCGGACTGCGGCCTCACGTCGCGCACCGGGCGGCGCATTCTCTCGAGGTCGTCGGTCCACACGCCATCGCGCTCGAGCACCTCGCGCCCCAGTTGGCGATACCAGCGGGCGGCCTGGCCGCTGCCGTCGTAGGCGAGGATGCTCTTGCCCTGCACGGGGGCCTCCGCGAAGCGCACGGTCTTGCCGATGCGCGTGCGGAACACCACGTCGCCGAAGCTGTCGATGAGCACGTCCACGGCCTCGCGGCAGTGCATGGTGCGCCCGTCGTACATGGTGGGGAGGATCCCGAAGATGTCCACGTCGGGATTGAGGTGCTCGCGCACCTGCTCGAGCGTCTGGGTGAGCTGGGCGAGGCCGCGCAGCGAGAGGTACTCGCACTGCACCGGCACGATCACGCCCTGCGCCGCCACGAAGGCATTGATGGTGAGCAGCCCCAGCGACGGCGGGGTGTCCATGATGATGTAGTCGTAGCGCGAGCGCACGGGCTCGAGCGCGCGCTGCAGGGCGCGCTCGCGGCCGATCATGCTCGAGAGCGCCAGCTCGGCGCCGGCCAGTTCGATGCCGGCGGGGGCGATGTCGATCTCGCGCACCTGGATGATGTCGCTGATCGGCAGGGCCTTCACCAGCACGTCGTACATGCCGTCCTGCAGGCCCTCGACGTCGATTCCCTGGCTCATCGAGAGGTTGCTCTGGGGGTCGAGGTCGACCACAAGCACGCGTTGCCCCTTCTCGTGCAGGGCCGCGGCGAGGCTGAGCGTCGAGGTGGTCTTCGCCACCCCGCCTTTTTGGTTCGCCATCACGAGAACGCGTGCCTGCCGCGTCATTGCATGCCCTCCAGGGAGTGTTCCGGTGCGCCTGTCCGTTCCACACGCGCGGGCCGAGTCCTCCCGACGGCGGGTCAGCCGGGGCGGGGAACCAGCGCGGCGGGCGGCACGGGGCCCCCGAGGTACCCCGACAACTCGGCGGCGCGCACCATTCGCTGCATGGCGCCCGGGGCGATTCCCGCGCTCGAGCGCATGCGCCCGAGCGCGGCCAGCAGCACTCCCTGGTCGATCTCCTTGCCGGTCTGCGCCGACAGCATCTGGTTGAAGCGGATGGCCACCACGGCGGGCCCGGCCTGGGCGCGGGCCACGGCGCGGGCGCTCGCCTCCACGAGTGCCCGGGTGGCGTCGGGGTTCGCCCGCGCGAAGTCCTCGGACACCACCAGGATCGTGGCGGGGATCCTCCAGTCGTCGATGATCCGGTCGATGCCGGGCACCGCCACGGCGTCGCCCTCGGCCACCAGCCTCTCGCCGAACGGCGCGGGGGCCAGCGTGGCGTCTATCACTCCTTGCCGCATGGCCTCGGGCAGCGCGGCGTTCTTCACGGGCACCACCTCCACGTCGCCGCCCTGGTCCGACGCCCGGAGGCCCGCGGTGTCGAGCAGCAGGCGAAGTGTGAGGTCCTGCGTATTGCCGTGCGACGGCACCGCCACCCGCTTTCCCGCCAGGTCGGCCACGGCGCCGATGCCGCTGCCCTGCTGGGCGACCATCGTCTGCCCGCCCGTCGCGACGCCGCCCAGCAGGCGCAGGCGTCCGGGCGCACGGCTCTCGGCCAGTACGTAGGGGCCGGGGCCCATGTAGCCCGCGTCGAGCGACCCGCTGAGCAGGGCGCTGACCTCCTCGGGCCCGCTCGCGAAGATCTGCTCCTCCACCGGCAGGCCCGCGAGGCCGTCGGCGAACTCCTCCTGCAGGGCGATCAGGGCGGGTCCGTGTGTGATGTTCAGGAACAGCCCCACGCGCACCACGTCGGCGGGGCCGCCACCTCCCCCGCACCCGGCCAGCACCCCCGCCAGCAGCAGCACGGCGGCGGCGACCGCCCCGGCCACCCGCCGGCTAGCGCGCACCCACCAGCCCCCAGCGCCGATTGACCCAGCGCTCCAGGCGCGTGAAGAACAGCTGCTCCGTGACGATGCCGACCACCAGAATCACCAGGATCACCGCCATCACCACGTCAATCGCGCCGATCTCGCGCCCGAGCTCGAGCACGCCGCCGAGGCCCGCAGCGCCGGTCACCACGATCTCCGCGGCCATCAGCGCGCGCCACGCGAACGACCAGCCCATCTTGAGGCCGGTCACCAGCGACGGCACGATCGCCGGGAATATCAGCGTGCGCTGCATGAACAGCCCCTTCGCCCCCAGTGCCCTGCCGGCCATCATGAGCGTGGGTGCGATCTGGTGCATGGCGCCGTACGTGGCCAGCGCCATCGGCTTGAAGGTGCCGAATGCCGTGATGGCCAGCACCGCGGTGCCGTTGAAGCCGAACCACAGGATCGCCAGCGGCAGGAACGCGATGGTGGGCACGGCCTGCAGGCCGGCGATCACCGGCCGGATGCCGTCCTCGAGGAACCTCGACCCGCCCGTGAGGATTCCCAGTAGCACGCCGGCCACCACGCCGATTGCCCAGCCCTCGACAAGGCGCAGCACCGTGGCGCCGAGGTCATCGAGCAGCGCGCGGTCGGTGAACAGCGTGCCGAGGGTCGAGAGCACGTCGCCGGGCGCGGGCAGCTTGTAGGGGTCCACCAGGCCGGTGGCCGATATCGCCCACCACACCACCAGGATGAGGACGACGAACCAGCTCTTGCGGAAGAGGTCCATGGCCACGGCGCCCGCCCCGCGCGCCGCGCGTCCGGCAGCGCCCCCGCGCTCGCCGGTGCCGCCGGTGCCGCTCCCCGCGCCGCCGCCGGTGCCGGTCCCGGTGCCGTCCCCCGTCGCGGTGCTCACAGCGCCGATACCTCCGCCACCTGGGCGCGACGCTCGGCCGCATCATCCACCTCGGCGCGCAGCCGGTCGAGCATGTCGTGGCGGATCTCCAGCAGGGCGGGGTCGGCCTCGTCGCGCGGCCGCGGGATATCGATGTCATAGGTCTTGATGATGCGTCCGGGGCCCGACGAGAGCAGGTGCACGGTGTCCGAGAGGAATGCCGCCTCGATCAGGTTGTGGGTCACGAACACCACGGCCGGGCGGGTCTCGAGCCAGATGCGCTGCAGCTCGTCGGACAGGATCGTGCGCGTCTGGGCGTCCAGCGCGCTGAAGGGCTCGTCCATGAGCAGGATCTCCGGCTCCATCACCAGCGCGCGGGCGATCGACGCCCGCTGGCGCATGCCGCCGGACAGCTCATAGGGGTGCTTGCCCGCCACGTGGTCCAGGTGCACCAGGCGCAGGGCGTTCTCCACCCGCTCGCGCCGCTCGGCCTTGGGCACCTTGTGCGCGCGCAGGCCGTACTCCACGTTGTGGAACACCGTGAGCCAGGGGAACAGTGCGGCGTCCTGGAACACGATCGCCCGGCCGTCCCCCGGCCCGGTCACGGGCTTCCCGAGCGCCTCGATCGTCCCCTCGTCAGGCGCGAGCAGCCCGGCGATCATGCCCAGCAGCGTGGACTTGCCGCAGCCGCTCGGGCCCACGAGGCTCACGAACTCCCCGCGCGCCACATCGAACGAGGTGGGCAGGAGCGCCGCATGATCGCTGCGGTCGTACGTCTTGCATGCGCCTGAGACGCGAAGAGCCGGCTGCTCCACTTGACCTCCCCGGAACACGACTCCGGTGGGTGGGAATGACGCGCGGAATACAAGCATTCCTTATTCCTGTAATCAAGAGTGCTTGTTCGCTCGGTGTATCTCGCATCTGTACTGTCCTGAGTCGAGCCATCCCTCAAACGTCAAAGGATTTCCTCATGCCCCTCAGTCCCCCCTCGGGTCTTCTCCGGCCAACGCGCGTCGGCGCTGCTCTCGCCTGCTTGCTGCTCGCCCCCGCGACCATGGCGTCCGCGGACACCCTCGTCGACACCGGGGCTGCCTGGTACGACAACCAGGGCTTCGACAACGGATACTTCGCCTTCGGATTCACCGCATCAGGCGCAGCCCAGATCGACACCTTCTCGCTGCTTGCATCAGCGTCGGCAGGCACCGCCAGTGGGACGACCATCGACATCTACGCCAGCTACCCCACGGCGCCGACCACCCCCGCCAACCTCCTCGGCTCGCTCACGTACGCGTCCATCGCAAACGAGGCCGGCCGGCAGCGGGTGACGTTCACGGGGTCGGTGAACATCCCGGCCGCAGGGGATTACTGGGCGAAGTGGAGCGGGGTCGCCAATGCCTCGGGCATATGGATCCTCTTCGGATCTCCCGGCACTCCGGCCCCGTGGACCTTCAAGGCCGGCCCCTGGTACCGGGCCGGCACGCTG
Source organism: Actinomycetota bacterium (assembly GCA_016870155.1). Lineage (GTDB taxonomy): Bacteria > Actinomycetota > Thermoleophilia > Miltoncostaeales > Miltoncostaeaceae > SYFI01. The sequence goes on from VGCE01000002.1 coordinate 191,025, forward strand.
CAGGCCGACCTGGTCAGCAACTATATCCCGAAGTTCCGCATCACTGGCACGGCCCTCGCGGCGCCGACCCTCACCGCCGTTACGCCCGTGCAGGGCCCGTCTGCCGGCGGAACCTCAGTGGTGATCACTGGCACCGGGCTCACCGGGGCCACGGGGGTGTACTTCGGCGGCACGGCCGCCACGTCGTTCACGGTCGGGTCCGCCACCCAGATCACGGCGGTCACCCCGGCACGCGCGGCCGGGTCGGTGGATGTGTCGGTGACCACCAGGGGCGGCACGACGGCGCTCGCCAATGCGTTCCGGTTCGAAGCCGCAACAGCGGGACCATCGGGGGCGACCGAGACCGAGGCCAGCCGTCCGGCAGCCGGCGTGACGCCTGCCGCTCGAGCGCGCATGAGCGCCGTGGAGAACCTCACCGCGGGGCGGGGCATCAAGCCCGGCATCAAGACCGTCGCGGCGAGCGTGCGCACGACCCAGGCCGGCCGCTACACGATCCTCTTCGAGAACCAGCTCGGCCAACGCGTGCCCCTGCAGCGTGGCTCACGCGTGGGATCGCGCACACTGCGCACCCTCATCTACGCGGTGGTGGTGAACGCTGGAGCCGCCCGGTCGCTGCCCGTATCCGCAGCCCTCCGCGTGGCAGCGACGCAGGGCCTGCGCATCCGCGTAATCCACCGCGACGCCTCCTCGGGTGCCCTCTCGGGCGAAGAGGCAGCAGCCGGCTGAAGCGCAGCACGTCTAAGGCGAGAAGCGCAGCCCGGGTCGGCCCACCGCCACCCGGCGCGCCCACGCGAAGGTCCTGCCCGGAACACGCCCTGGGCGGTTTGCCTTACTCGGGCGGGAGCTGGAGCCGCCGCTCGCCGGCCCACGCCGCAGCCTGCGAGCGCCGCTGGAAGCCGAGCTTGCGAAGCAGCTGCGACACGTGGTTGCGCACGGTCTTCTCGGAGAGGTGGAGCACCTCGCCGATGGCGCGGTTGGTATAGCCCTCGGCGATGAGGGCGAGCATGCGGCGCTCGCGATCGGTGAGCCCGGCGAGCTCGGCCTCGGCCTGCTTGGCCGAGAGCTCGCGGAATTGGCTGAGCAGGGCGCCGGTGGCGCGCGGGTCGAGCGTGGACGCGCCCGAGGCGGCGTCGCGGATGGCCTGGGTGAGGCGCTCGGCGTCGGCCTGCTTGAGCAGGTAGCCCGATGCCCCGGCCATCACCGATCCCACGATGGCTTCCTCATCGGAGTACGAGGTGAGCATGACCACGCGGATGTCTTCGTTCTCCTGCTTGATGCGCCGGCAGGCGTCCACCCCGCTGCCGTCGGGCAGGCGGATGTCCATGAGCACTACGTCGGGGGTGAGCTGGGCAGCCAACTGCACCGACTCGGCCACCGACCCGGCCTCCCCCACCACGCGGAAGCCGCTGGTGTGGGACAGCAGCGAGCGCAGGCCCAGTCGCACGACGTGGTGGTCGTCCACGATCAGCACGCGAATGGGATCTGTGGTGCTGGGCGTCATCGGGTGACCACCTCGTCTGGGAGCCCCGGCGCGGTCACCGGCATCTCGGTTGCCTCAACATCGTCCAGCGGAACGGCCAGCACGACACGCGTGCCACCGGCGGGATTCGGCTCGACCGCCAGGCGGCCGCCGAGCCAGCGTGCCCGCTCCTGCATGTTACGGACACCGTTGCCGTGTCCGGGCTCCGATCGGTCGGTTCCCTGCTCCTGGAGCCCGCGGCCGTTGTCGGCCACCACCAGGTTGATCTCGTCGGGGTGGAAGGCCAGGGTCACGTCCACGGTGCACGGGCCAGCGTGCCGGGCCACGTTCGCAAGGGCCTCGCGCGCCACGTGCTTGAGGTGCTGCCCGGCGTCGTCGGGCAGCGGGCCGCAGGTCTCGATGCCGGTCACGTGGTAAGCCACCTCGAACTGCGGCTCGGCGGCGAATTCGGTGACCGTGCGGTCGATGTCCGACGCGATGCCCGCGGGGCCGCCGTCGGGCGCCTGCAGGCCGCGGATGTACCCACGCAGGCCGTTGATCGTGCTGTTGAGGCTGCCCACCACGGTGCGCACCTCGTCGCGCGCATCGGGGTCGGACGTGTTGAGGGCGATGGCCTCGAGGTGCAGACCGGATGCGTAGATCGACTGGATCGTGCCGTCATGCAGGTCGCGGCCGAAGCGCGCGCGCTCCTCGGCCACCAGGCGCGCGCGTTCGAGGGTCTCCTCGCGCTGGGTGGCCTCCACCTCGAAGATGTCGAGCACCTTCATGAACGCCAGCAGCAGCATCAGCGCCACGGCCGTGCGCACCACCGCGAGCGGGAACCCGGTGGCGTCGAACCACGCCACCTCGTTGGCGATGCCCCCCGGCGCCCATGGCGCGGGCTCCACGATGAACCCGCCCACCACGGCATACGCCAGGAAGGCCCACGACGCCACGGCGGCGTACGGCCGGATGCCGGTCATGCCCTCGCGGGTGAGCTCCTCCCGCTGCACCCACAGCCCGTAGGCCGAGAGCAGCGCCCCGGGGACCACGAAGATGTAGCGCGAGAGGGCGGCCGTGGTGGCCTCCCACTGCAGGACCCCCCACCCCTCTTCGCCGGCGAGCACCGTGGCCAGCACGAGGATGCCGGCCCACGCCACCACGGACGCGGCGGTCAACGACACGAGGCGCTGGCGCGTCCACGGCACCAGGCGCAGACCGAATTGCAGCAGGAACACCACCGCGACGGTCTGCATGACGGCCCGGATGACCACTAGGGCCTCGATGACCTCGGGCGCGAAGTACGTGGCCTGGATGGGGATGAACACGTAGCCCCACACCACCAGCGCGGAGATGAACGCGAACGACGCCAGCCAGATGAGCGACGAGGTCAGCGCAAGGCGCGTGGCGCGGCGACGCTGCAGCCACAGCGCGAACCCGAGCGCGAACAGAACCACCCCGTGCATGAACACGAGGAGGATGTCGTTCTGCTCGAAGAATGTTTCCATGCGCCGGCCTTCTTCCCGTGAGGGCTGGCCACTCTAGTGCGTCAGGAGCCGGCGATCTCCTCAAGGCGCGCGCGCATCTCGCCGAGCGGCTCGGCCTGCGCGGCCGCGACGATCTCGGGCTCATCCAGCAGCGCGCGGCGCTCCATCGGGTTGAGTCGGTTCGTGACGTACGGGTCTTCCAAGGTGTCGCCCAGGGTGCGCCCCTGCGAGAGTTGCGCCGTCACATACTCGATGAGCCGCTTGTGGGCCGCGCTTGGGTCGGTGATGAGGCCGGCGATGGTCTCCTTGATGCTCATGCGATGGCCTCTCGGGGCCGGGCCGACGTCACCGCGCCCATGGCGCGAAGGCGCCGGATCCGCTCATCCATCGGCGGATGCGTGGAGAAGAGCTTGGTGATACCCGCGCCGTGCAACGAAGCGAACGGGTTCACGATATACATCTGCGCCGTCGCGGGGTTCGGATCCATGGGAATGCGCTCGGCGCCCATCTGCAGCTTCTCGAGCGCGCTCGCCAGCGGCTCCGCCTCGCCCATGAGCTCGGCGCCGGTGCGGTCGGCCTCGTACTCGCGGCCGCGCGAGATGGCCATCTGGATCATCACGGCGGCGATCGGGGCGATGATCATCGCGGCGAGCGCGGCCCAGCCGCCCACGCCGCCCTCATCGTCCCCGCCGCCGAAGATGAGGGAGAACTGCAGCCAGTTGGCGATGGCCGCGATGGCGCCGGCGGCCATGGCGGCCACGCTGGCGATAAGGATGTCGCGGTTCTTGATGTGCGCCATCTCGTGGGCCACGACCCCTTCGAGCTCGCGCGGGCTCAGCGCGTGCTGGATTCCCTGGGTCACGGCGATGGCCGCGTGCTTGGGGTTGCGACCGCACGCGAACGCGTTGGGCTGCTGGTCGGGGGTGACGTACACGCCGGGCTTCGGGCAGCCCGCGCGAGCGGCCAGGCGATCGACCATGGCGTGCAGCTCCGGTGCCTCCTCGGGCGACACCTCGACGGCCCGGGACATCTTGAGGGCCAGCTTGCCGCTGCCCCAGTACATCGCGAAGTTGAACACCACGGCGATCACGACCATCACGATGAGGCCGGTGGATCCGCCGATGAGCCCTCCGAGCAGGATCAGCACACCTGTGAGGGCGGCCATCAGGAGAGCGGTCTTGAAGTAGTTCCAGCCGGTCGTGGCGCCGGAGCTCATCAGTCCTCCAGATTTCGCTGACATGCGGGGGAAACCCCGATACCGTGGCAGTATAAGGGCGTTGATGACGCGATCACGGCGAGCGGTCATTGTGCATCGGTTAAGGGTTACGGCCCTCATGGCGGCCGTTGCCTGCGTGCCCCTGCTCGCGGGCTGCGCCGGCGGCGGCGTGGCCGCGCAGGACAGCGTGGAGGCCGACCCGGCCTTCGTGGTGCGCGTGCTGCCCACCCGCCCGGGGCTGGACATCGCGGGCCCCGAGGTGAAGACGGGGTCGGGGGAGTTCGACACGGCGACCCTCGGGAAGTCGATCCCCGGACTCGCCGAGGGCGCGAAGGACGGCGGGCTGCGGGCCGCGGCCACGCGCACGTGGACCGGACCGGGGGGGGCGCGGCTGGTGGCGGTGGCGAGCCTATGGGACGACAGCGAGCCCGCGCGGGCGATCGGCGGGCAGGTGGTGAAGGCCGCGGTGCCAGGTGGCACGCCGTGGACCCCCCGGCAGTACGGCGGCTCGCAGGGGTACCGATCGGACACCGCCCGGGCGCTCAACGTGGTGGCGGGCAAGGTGTCGCTGCTCGTGATCGCCGGGGGGCCGATCGACGACGAGGCAGTGCTGCGCACGGTCGACCTGATGCGCAAGGCCACGAACGGCGACGACCTGGAGGGACCGGTGTCGGGTGGGTAGGGAGCTGCAGCGCACCTACCGGGGGCGCGCCTGGCGCGAGGAGGACCCCGACGACAAGCGCGGCCTGCACGAGGTGGGCAAGGCCGAGAGGGCCGTGCTCATCGCGTCGCTCAACTGCTCGCCGGTGGAGGAGGACGACCGCCTCACGGAGATGGGCGACCTGCTCGACACCGCCGGCGCGCTGGTGGTGCACCGCGTGGTGCAGCGCCGCGACCGCCCCGACCCGCGGCTGTACCTGGGCAAGGGGCGGCTCGGTGAGCTGGCCGAGTGGGTGAAGGAGAACAAGCCTGACGTGGTTGCCTGCGAGGGAGACCTCAGCGCGGGCCAGCAGCGGCACCTGGAGGACACGCTGAAGACCCGCGTGGTGGACCGCACGGGGGTGATTCTCGACATCTTCGCGCTGCACGCGCGATCGGCCGAAGGCAAGCTGCAGGTGGAGCTCGCGCAGATGGAGTACTCGTATTCGCGCCAGGAGGGCCTCTGGCAGCACCTCGAGCGCCTGGGCGGCGGCGTGGGAACCCGGGGGCCCGGTGAGAGCCAGCTGGAATCCGACCGGCGGATGATCCGCACGCGCATGGGCGTGCTGCGCCAGCGCATCGCCGAGGTGGCCAAGAACCGCGACACCATGCGCGAGGAGCGCCTGGCATCAGCCGTCACTCGCGTGGCGCTTACCGGCTACACCAACGCCGGCAAGTCGAGTCTGATGAACGCCCTCACCGGGGCCGAGGTGGATGTCAACGACGCGCTGTTCGAGACCCTCGACGCCACCACGCGGGCCTTCACGAAGGACGGCATGAAGGTGCTGGTGTCTGACACCGTCGGCTTCATCCGGCACCTCCCCCACCAGCTGGTGGAATCGTTCCGCTCGACCCTCGACGAGGTGCGCGACGCCCACTTGGTCGTGCACGTGGCCGACGCCTCGGAGGACGACGAGGGGCGCGCGGCGCGGGCCACCGCCGTGGAGGAGGTGCTCGACGAGATCGGCGCGCACGAGGTGCCGCGCCTGCTCGTGCTGAACAAGGTGGACCTGCTCGATGAGGACGAGCGCGACGCCCTTGCCCGCCGCTACCCCCAGGCGGTGATGACCTCGGCGATCACCGGCGAGGGGCTGGACGATCTGCGCGACCGCCTGCTCACCACGGCCCGCGCGCGGTGGGACCGCCTGGAGCTCGAGGTGCCCTACTCCCGCGGCGACGTCATCTCGGCGGTGTACGCGCACGGGCGCGACGTCACCCAGGACGCCGGCCCCGAGGGCACGGTGATACGCGCGCTCATGCCCCCCGTGGAGGCCGCCCGCGTGCGGGCACTGCTGAACGGCGACGGCTGAGCGCCGCCGGGGCCCGGTGCCTGCCTAGCTCCTGATGAAGACGGGCGTGCCGATCCTTACGCGCGGGTAGAGGTTCTCCACATCGGAGATGTACATGCGGATGCACCCATGCGATGCCATCGTGCCGATGGACGACGGGTTGGGCGTGCCGTGCATGCCGATTGCCGGGGCCGAGGTGCCGATCCACCGCGTGCCGAGCGGGTTGCCGGGGCCGGGCGGCACCGTGCCGAGTCCGGCGGCCCATGGGGAGTCGGGTGGGAACCACGTGGGGTTGATCTGCTTCTGGATCACCGCGTAGTTGCCGGTGGGGGTGGGATAGGCCGGCTGGCCAATGGCGATGGGGTAGGTGCGAATGCGCTTCATGATTGATCCGTCGGGCTTCGTGGTGCCCCGGTACAGGCGCAGCTTGAAGGCGCTCTTGTCGATGACGATCACGGCGCCCACCGACGTGACGCTCGGGCGCACCTTCTTCGTCACCAGCGCATACGGGGTGGCCGGACGCGCGGCGATGAACGCCGGGGCGAGCAGCGCCACGGACTTGGGCACGTCGATCTCGGTGCCCAGGCTGGCCCGGCGGATTACCGGCTGCAGCCCGCGCATCGCCACGGCCGCATCCCTGCCGTCCACCTCGTACTGCGTGGCGCGCCAGGTGAGCACCTCGCGAAGCTTCCCCTGGTTGATGGTCTGCGCCACCGGCGCGTCGATCACCTGCCCCGGGGCGGGCGCCCACTGGTAGGCCTGCAGGATCGCCGCATCGACATTGGCCCGATAGCCGACGGCATCGGGATTGATGTCGAACTGCCTGCCCTCGAACGTGACGGGCATGGGCGCCCGTCGTGGCGTTACCAGCTGGTCGTACACGCGCTGGCGGGCGTCGAGGCCCGCGAGGCCCGAGACGTCCACGCCGCCCACGGTGACGCCCGCGGCAATCGTGGTATCCGGGAAGGCCACGGTCGGAGCCGCCGGGGCCTGGGCAGTTGCGGCAGCGGGGATGACCGCGGCGGGAACCCCGGCGATGGCCAGGGCGGCGAGGGCAATGCGAACGACGGGTCGAAAAGGGGGCACAGGGCCTTCGGTCGGGGTCCACGGACGCGCGGCATGATAGCGGCGACTCCGGTGGCTCCCGATCGGGGGGTCATCGGGGGACGGAGGTGTCCAGCAGACGGATGAGCAGGAAGTCCGCGCTCAGGCGGCGTATGGTGCCGGTAGCTCTCGTGAACGCAGACGCCACACACATCGAGGCCACCATCGGCAACGACCCAGGGGAGATCGCCCCCGTGCGGGAGGCCGTGCACGAGCTGGCCGAGAGGGCCGGCTACGGGAAGCGGGCCGACGACCTTGCCCTCGCCGTGGACGAGCTCATCGCCAACGCGCAGGAGCACGGCGCCGCGCCGATCCACGTGGTGGCCGCGGCCGACGGCGACAGCGGCGTGCACGTGGAGGTCTCCGACGCCGGGAGCGGCTTCGACTGGAGCGAGGCCGTGCGCGAGCACCCGCCGCGCCCCGACTCGCGCCGCGGCCGTGGCCTTTGGATCGTGCGGCAGCTGGTGGACAGGGTCACGGTGGAGCGCGATGGCGACGACGCCACGCGCATCCGCATCGTCCTGCAGCAGGCCGCCTAGGCACCACCGGTCCGGGGCAGCGCGCGACGCGCCCGCCCCTCACGCCCTGCCTAGTGCTTGTGCCCCGCGGGGTTGTGCGCGCAGCAGTGGTGGCCGGCGGCCTCGTGGGCCAGGTGCTGGTGCTCGGTGGGGTCCATGGCCTCCACGCCCTTGAGGAAGGTGTCGAGGTCGATCTTCGATCCGGCGCGCCAGGTGGACACCACCTTCACCTGCTCGGTGAGCTTCGCGGGGTCGGCGGCCAGCGGGTCGGATGACAGCTCAACGAGGTCGGCGAGCTTGCCGGCGGTGATGGTGCCCAGGTCCTTGTCGCGACCGATCTGCCAGGCGGCGTGCACGGTATGGGCCCTGAGGGCGTCCTCCATCGACACCATCTGCTCGGGGCCGTGCAGGTTCCCGCTGTAGCAGCGGCGAGTGACCATGGCCTGCATGTTGAGCAGCGGGATGGGCGGGCTCACCGAGCCGTCGTTGTGGAAGGTGGTGGTGGCCCCGGCCTTGATGGCGTCGCCCGCGCGGCACCACTGGCTGCCGATCTCGCTCTCGAACATCTGGCCGTCGAGCAGGTCGCCCCAGTAGATGAACTGCGCGGGGAGCAGCGAGGGGGTCACGCCCAGCTTGGCGGCGCGCGCGAACTGATCGCCGCGCGCGGCCCCGCAGTGCTCCACCCGCCAGCGGTGGTCGGTGCCCATGCGGCCGCTCTTGTCGAGGGCGCGCTCGTAGGCGTCCAGCACCACGTCGAGCCCCACATCGCCGTTCACGTGGAAGGCCATCTGCCAGCCCGCGGGCGCGTTGGCGTCGAGCAGCTTGTCGAGATCCACCCGCGAGTAGTTCATCATCGACTCGCCGCGCACGCCGGGCTTGATCCCGGCCTTCTGGGTGGTCTCGGTGTCGAGGTACGGGAACGAGATGGCGATGGTTCCCACCCACGGCGAGCCGTCTGCCCAGAGCTTGATGCCCTGCTTCCAGAGCATGGTCTTAGGCACCGGTGAGTCGAGCTTGTCGCCGCAATCGGGCTCGATGGCCATGTGGTAGAGCGCCAGGCGCAGCGGGCACTCGGGGGCGGACGCCAGCCCCACGTAGGCCTTGAGGAACTGCGTGCCGTAGGCGTGCTCGCTGGTGGCGATGATGCCGTTGCGGGCCATGAGGGCGTACCAGCGCGCAGCCGAGAGCAGCGGGTGCGGCACGGGCTTGGCGTTGGCCATGAAGTCGTGGGTGGCGCCGATGATGGCCGCGGTCTCGTAGGCGCGGCCGTTGGAGGTGCCGTCGTCATTGCGGCCGTAGCGCGCGCCCTCGGGGTCGGCGGGCGGCTTGCCGTCGGGCCAGCCGGTGATCGTGATGACCGCCGAGTTGAAGTACACCTCGTGCCCGGAGTTGTCGACGATCAGCGCCGGCCGCTCGGGGAAGTAGGTGTCCAGTTGGGTGTTGGTGAGCTCGGGCGCGCCCTGCAGCAGGCGGTCGAGGCCGTTGCACAGCACGGCCTGCCCCTTCGGCAGTTCCTTGTCGATCTTGTGGAAGAGGGCCTCGACGTCGGCGAACGTCGGGTACCCCTCCCACGGGGAGATCCAGTAGGCCGGCTCCTGGGTGATGAGCCCGGTGAGCACGGGGTGGCTGTGCGGGTCGATGAAGCCCGGCATGAGCACCGACGAGCCGAGGTCCTGCACCGTGGCGCCGGGCGCGGCCGTGGTGCAGTCGTCGAGCGATCCGACCGCCACGATGGTGCCGTCGGAGGAGTCGATGGCCACGGCCTCGGCACGGGGGTTCGTGTCATCCATGGTGATGACGGCGGAGGCCTTGAGGATCACATCAGCGGGCAGGGCGGGCTCTTTCTGTTCAGGAGTTCAGCAGGACGATGACGTTACCGGGGCGGGCGGGCGCAGCGGATGGGCAGGCGGGCGCAGCGCTCATCCGTGCGGCACCTCCTTCTCGGGGTCGGGGTGCGCGCGCATGTTCACGCGCATGATCAGGTAGGCGCCGATGCCGCCGAGGAAGCAGATGGCGCCCACCACGGCCATGGCCGTGCCGAAGGCGTGCGGGTAGATGCTGCCCGACACGTCGAGCACGTCGGCGGGTGCCGGCACCTTGCCGCCTGACACCGCCCACTCGTTCAGCTGCTCGGCCGACTTCCCGCCGAGCTGGTCCTGCACGTCGCGGCGCGTGATGCCGTCGATCAGCACCGTCGAGCCCGCGAGCCCGAGGGCGTACCAGAACTGCCCCACGGTGGTGCGCGATGACGACACCGCGCCGTAGTGCTTGGGGTCGGCGCTCTGCAGGAACATGTTGCCGTAGGGCAGGGCCACCACGATGGCGCCGATGCCCACGAGGATCAGCCCCGGCAGGTACATCAGGTACGACTCGGCCTCGCCGAACCCGGCGGTCGCGAAGGCGGCGAAGCCGAGGCCGGTGATGATGCTGCCCCACAGCACCGCGCCGCGCCGGCTCATCTTCCCCGAGCCGCGGATCTTCCCCACCACCAGCGCGGCAAGGATTCCCGCGATGAGGAACGGCAGCTGCGAGAGCGCCAGGCGCGTATCGGTGAGCTTCAGCTTGTACTGGAACAGGTTGGTGAACGACAGCAGCGAGGCGCCGTAGGCCAGGTTGTAGGTGAGGCCGATGAGCACCGCGGCGATGAAGATTGGCCACTTGAAGAGGCTGATGGGGAAGAACGCCTTGTCGCCCGCGCGGCGCTCCCAGAAGTAGAAGGCGATGAGCAGGATCACGCCCACGGCGGCGGTGCCCCACGTGAGCGGCGACGAGAAGCCGGACGACGCGTGCGCGATGCCGAATAGCAGGCCGATGATGCCGAGCCCGAGCAATGCCTGGCCCACGACGTCCCAGGGGCCCTTGTCGCGGTCGGCCTTGTCGTCCTTCGGCAGCACGAAGAACGCGGCGAGCAGCGCGAGCAGCGAGACGATGGGCACGAGGATGTACGCCACGCGCCAGTCCACGCCGGCAAGCACGCCGCCGAGGAACGAGAAGAGCAGCGCCCCCACGCCGCTCACGGCCATGAAGATGCCCAGCGCCGCGGGCAGCCCGCCCTTGCCCTTGGCGAACAGCTTCACGTAGGCGAACGCGGCGCCGAAGATGGCGCCGCACCCGATGCCGGCGAGGATGCGCCCCAGCAGGAACATGCCGGTGTTGGCCGATGACAGCACGATCAGGTCGCCCACGATCGTGAAGATCAGGGCGGCGCCGAGCACCTTCCTGCGGCCGAGCTTGTCGGCCAGCATTCCGGTGGTGATCACCGTGGCGGCCAGCGCCAGCGTGCTCACCGCGGCGGCGAGGGCCGCGGTGCTGCCCATGTCGAGGGCATTGGCCGCGCGAAGCAGCGCGGTGGAGTTGATGTTGGGGTCGGACGTCTGGATTGCCGCCAGCACCCCGAGGAACACCAGCCCCACCATCGGGGCCACGTGATGCGCCGTGGCCGCGCCCGCCGCGCCCTTTCCCCGGTGGAAGATGCTCAAGGGCGACTAGGCGGCATCAGCACGGGCGTCGGCCGACAGGCCGCCCACCCGGATGACATCGCGCATCGAGAGGATCCCCACCAGTTCGGGCCCCTCGAACACCAGCACGTGACGGATGCCGTGGCGCACCATCTGGTCGGCCGCGGTCTGCAGCGGCCACTCGGGGGCGGCCGTGATGAGCGATCCGGTCATGTGGTCGCCCACCACCTCCACGTCCATGTCCCTGCCGGCGGCCAGCGCCTTCAGCAGGTCGCGCTCGGTGATCACGCACGGGCCCGGCAGGTCGTGGTCCATGACCACCGCGGCACCGGTCTTGTGCTGGATCATCTTCTCGGACGCCTGGCGCAGCGTATGCGTGGGACCGACCATCGCATTGAGCGCGCTCATGGCGTCTTTCACCTGCTTCATGTGCGGATAGTGTCAATCCCGCGCGGCCGCGTCAACCGGCGCTTCCGGCGCGGGGCGCTACACTCCCGCGCCATTGATGGGATGACCTTGGAGGGTTGATGCTCTACGGAAGCCGGCTGGATGACGCTCTCGAGCACGTCGACGGCAGCCGCTACGCGCTCGTGCACGCCGTCTCGAAGCGGGCGCGCCAGATCACGCTCTGGCTCACGGCCGACCCCGCGGAGCTGCGCTCCGAGGACGCCCCACCGCCGGCCCAGGGTGAGCTCTCCTCGCGCGACCCGGTGGCCCTCGCTGAGGCCGAGATCCTCGTCGGTGAGGTCGCGGTGCACTGGAACCCCGACGGCAGCCCCGAGGAGCGTGAGCTGCCCGACACCACGGTGTTCGAGGCCGATCCGCTGCTGCTGGAGCTCGAGGACGACGAGGTGATCGAGGCCGAGGACGACGACGCCGCGGGCGTGGCCACCACCCTGGTCGAGGCCCTGGAGGCCGTGGCGTCGGGCGAGGCAGACACGGTCGAGGAGACCGCCGACGCCAGCATCGTGGACGCCGAGACGGCCGACGCGGTGGAGGATGTCGACGAGCTGCTGGATGACGACGGCGACATCGATGCCGACGTCGACGTCGAGATCGCCGAAGAGGAGTAGCGGCACCGGCCCGCTGACGGGCCGGTGACACCCCTCGGCGTCGCGGACCTCGCGCGCGGGCCCGATGGGGCCGCGCGCGCCGTGCCCGCGTGGGACCGGGGCGACCACGACGAGGCCGTGCGCGAGGCGCTCGGGCTGTCGAAGAAGCACCTGCACGATCGCGCGTACGCCGCATGGGTGTTCGCCGCGGAGACCCCCGACGGCTGCCCCGCCTGGATCCTCCCCGTGTCGGCGCAGCAGGTGCGCGACCTGGCACCGCGCCGGCCGGCCGAGGTGCTCATGCGCACGGTGCGCGCCGCGGTGGACGCCGGCGCAATGCCCAACGCCATCGGCGTGCTCGAGTGGAAGGGGCTCGCGGTGCTCACGCTGCCCGGACTCGACGACGAGATCGCCGCGCTCGCCGTGCACGAGGCCCACCCCGCCCCGGCACACGGGGTGCTGGCGCAGGTGCCGCCGGACGTTCAGCCGGACGGACCCGACGTGGTGCTGGGCGGACCACCTGCGGGCATGGACCCGTCCGACCCGCTCACCCCGCTCGCCGATGCCACGTGGTCGCACCCGCTGCGGGTGGCGCTGGAGCTCGCCGCGCATGGCCAGGCGATGGACGCCCCGTCGTATCCCGCGGAGATCATCCCCGAGCTGAGGCGCTGGGGCCTGGACGACGCGCCTCCCCCGCCGGACGCCCCGAGCCTGGAGATCGAGGACGACCCCTGCCCGCGCAGGCGCCACGCACGCACGGTGCTGCGCCGCCTGCTGCGCATGGGCAAGGTGGGGGCGCAATACCACACGGAGTTCGACCACCTCTACCGCGGGGCGGCACCCGAGGACCGCCACGACGCGCTCGAGGTGGGCGAGGCCATGGTGCGCGCGGGCCTGCTGGGCGAGAAGCCGAGCGTGGGCCAGCGCCACGTGTACCTGCGCCGCGACTCCCTGCCGGCCATCCACGCCCTCATCGACCGCGGCGAGACCTCCGACCCGACGCTTGCGGCCGAGTGGACGGCCCCGGCACCGGGAGCGCACCCCCGGTGACAGTCACCGCCACCGAGCGGTGACTGTCACCAAGCCCGCGCGGCGGCGGCGAAAAAGGCTTCGGGATGCGGCGCACGCCCCATCGGTGACAGTCACCGGGGCTACTTGGTGACTGTCACCGTGACCACCGGCAGCGGGGTGGTCACCTTCAGCTCGTCGGGCTGGTCGGGGCCTCCCCGGGCCACGTAGCCGATGAGACCGCCCACGATGAGGGCGGCCACGATGAGGACGATGGCCAGGGCGCGCGACATCGTGGCGCGTACGCGGCCGCCGGGCTTCTCGCCCCTCTGGCGCGCGGTGCTCATCGGGCCACCGCGTCCGATGCGTTGCGGGCCCACCGGGCGAAGGCGGCATCGAGGGTGGCGGACGGATCCCACGCGGCGGGTGTTCCCGGGGCCACGCGCTGGGCGAGCTCGAGGAACCACCGCGACGACTCGCCGTACACCCGCACGAGGTCGTCCAGGCGGTAGGTGGCGCCGATGCGCCGACGCAGCTCCTCATCAACGGCGGCCACCACCCTGAGCCGGGCAGCGCGCGCGGGGCCGGGCTCGTCGAGCCGCTTCTCGCCGGCATCCCACTCCATGAGCGCCGTGGCCTCTGCCGGCGTGGCGCCCCTCAAGGGGCGTCCCCGGCGCAGCACGTGGGCGGCCATGCGGCACCTGTGCGGTCCATGATCCAGTCGCCCACCGGGTTGCCCCCCTCGGCGAGGGCGAAGGCCAGGTGGGCGTGCAGGCACTTGACGTGATCGGGGTGCCCCGCCCCGGCCACGCGGTGGCCGTCATGCACGGCCTGGTGGCGGGCATGGGCCTCGGCGAGGGGTACCGCCATCAAATCGTCGTGCTCGAGCATGCGCACTCCGCCGTCGGCCTCGAGCCTGCTCACGGCCGTGGCGAGCACACGGCAGGTGAGCCACTCACGCGTGGGAAACGGACGGCCCTGCTCATCGACCGGGGCGTTCTCGATGACCGCGGGCGCGCCGAACGGGCACCGCACCGCCACGCGGAACCCGGCGTGCGGATCGCGGCCGATGAGCCGGCGCACGGCGTCGGCGTCAGCTGACGAGGCCGATGATGAAGCCCCAGACCCCTGTGTCGCCGTCATCGGCGCCCGCCTTCTGTGGCGGCGCGGCCTTCTTGATGCCGCGGACGGCGTAGGGGGTCTCCCCGGGGCGCACCATTCCCAGCTCGCGGGCGCGCTGCTCCAGGACGTCCTCGCGCTCGAGCGCCTTGATCTGCCGCGCCAGGCCGTCGCGCACCTTGCGTGCCTCGATCAGCTCGATCTGCTGCTCGCGGAGTTGCGACTTCTGCCGCATGTAGTCGCGCACGGGTCCCACGTAGGCGAATACCAGCCCGCCGATCAACCCGATGATGAGAAGTCGCTTGAGCAGCGCCCCGTCCCCGCGATCCGCGGGGCCCCCGGTGGACCCCTCCGCAGGTGGGATACGCGCTCAGGAGGCGACTTCCTCTCACGTCAGTGGTGGGAGAACGCCGAGGGCCCGGGGTACGACGCCGCCGGGCCGAGCTGCTCCTCGATGCGCAGCAGTTGGTTGTACTTGGCGGTGCGCTCACCGCGCGACGGCGCGCCGGTCTTGATCTGCCCTGCGCCGGTGGCCACGGCGAGGTCCGAGATGAAGGTGTCCTCGGTCTCGCCGGATCGGTGCGAGATGATCGACCGGTACCCGTGGCGCGACGCCAGTTCGATGGCCGCGAGCGTCTCGGACAGCGTGCCGATCTGGTTGACCTTGATGAGGATGGCATTGGCCACCCCGCGGTCGATGCCCATCTGCAGGCGCGCGGTGTTGGTGACGAAGAGGTCGTCGCCCACCAGCTGGACGTCCCGGCCCACGGCGTCGGTGAGCATCTTCCAGCCGTCCCAGTCGTCCTCGGCCATGCCGTCCTCGATCGACACGATGGGGAAGGCGTCGCAGAGCTCGGCCCAATACGCGGCCATATCCTCGGACGACAGCACCCGGCCCTCGCCCTCGAGGTGGTACGCGCCGTCGCGATGGAGCTCGGTGGTGGCCGGGTCGAGCGCAATCGCCACGTCGTCGCCCGGGCGGTAGCCGGCGGCCGCGATGGCCTCCATCACCACGTCGAGCGCCGCGCGGTTGCGGGGAAGGTCGGGCGCGAAGCCGCCCTCGTCCCCCACGCCGGTGGTGAGCCCGCGGTCGCGCAGCACGCCCTTGAGCGACGCGTACACCTCGGACCCCATGCGCACGGCCTCGGCGAACGTGCGCGCGCCCACCGGCGCGATCATGAACTCCTGGAAGTCCACCGAGTTGTCGGCGTGTGCGCCGCCGTTGAGGATGTTCATGAGCGGCACGGGCATGCGGTGCGCCTGCGCGCCGCCGATGTACCGGTACAGCGGCAGGCCGGCATCGCTCGCCGCTGCCTGGGCCACGGCGAGCGAGCAGCCGAGGATGGCGTTGGCGCCCAGGCGGCCCTTGTTGGGCGTGCCGTCGAGCGACGTCATGGTGCGGTCCACGGTGCTCTGGTCGGCGGCGTCGAGGCCCACCAGGGCCCCGAACAGCTCGTCCTCCACGTTGGCCACGGCCTTGAGCACGCCCTTGCCCGCGTACACGGAGGTCTCGCCATCACGCAGCTCCACTGCCTCGTGCATGCCGGTGCTCGCGCCCGAGGGCACGGCCGCGCGGCCCCAGGCGCCGGTCGAGAGCTCCACCTCCACCTCCACTGTGGGCTGTCCGCGTGAATCGAGGATCTGCCGGGCGTGGACGCGCGCTATCTCGGCCATGGGACCTTCCGGGTCGAATGGAGTGACCCCGCGATACTACGGGCGCGCGCGGAACCTCGCGTACCACGCGAGTTGGGCATCCGGCGGGAGCGACTCGAACTGCTCCCCGGCCTCGGCGGCCATGGCGGCGGCGCCCTCCACCCGCTCGCGGAACCGGGTGGCGGACGCGCGCACGGCGATCTCGGGGTCCACGCCGGCGGCGCGGGCCACGGCCACCGCGGCGAAGATGACATCCCCCACCTCGTGCTGGGACGGGTCGGCGTGTACCTCGCCCACCTCCTCGTCCAGCTTGGCCAGCGCCGCCTGCACGTCGGGGAACGCGAAGCCGGCGCTCGCAGCACGCTTCTGCGCCTTGGCGGCGTAGGCCAGGGCGGACAGCCCGGGCGGCAGCTCGTGGAAGATGCCCTCGTCAGGGCGCTCGGCGCGCTTGCGCTGCTCCCAGATATCCACCACCGCGCCGGCGTCGGCCGCGGCCCGGTCGCCGTACACATGCGGGTGCCGGCTGATGAGCTTGTCGGCCTGGCCGCGCGCCACGGTGGCCAGGTCGGCGTGGCCGTCCTCCTCGAGCAGGGCCGAGAGGAACACCGACTGGAACAGCAGGTCGCCGATCTCATCGGCCTGGTGGGCGGGGTCGCCATCAGCCACGGCCTCGGCCACCTCGAAGGCCTCCTCCACCGTATGGGGCACGATGGTCTCGGCGGTCTGCAGGCGATCCCACGGGCACTCGGCGCGAAGGCGCGATGCCACCCCGGCCAGCTCGGCCACGCGCTGGCCGATGGCCCGGGCGCGCAGGGCGTCGCGCGCGGGCAGGGTGTGCGCCCCGGGATTGGCCATGGCGATCGCGTGGGCCTCGGCATCGGTGGCCACCACCACGACGCCGTCGGGCAGCGGGTTGGGCATGGGCGCGGGGGTCACTCCCACGGCCTCGCGCAGGGCGTCACCCAGCGGCGGGCCCACGATCACCGCGGGGTGGGCGTCGTCGAGTGCCGCGAGTGCGTCGATGGCGGCGAGCGCGGCGGCCGGCACCGCATCGGGATCACCCGGCCCGAGGGCGATGATCCGCGTCACGCGGGCCCTACCCGGCGGTGGTGTCGGTGCCGGGCTGCAGCGAGGAGTCGGCGTAGATGGTCGTGGACTCCCACTTCCTGGTGACCTTCTCGCGCCACTTCTGGATGGCCTCGTTCTTCTTGATGGCCGTCTGGTCGCGGATGATGCGGGCCTCGGCCTCGTCGCACGGGATGTCCCGCGCGGGGCTCACCTTCACCGTGATGATGTGCCAGCCGAACTGGGTCTTCACGGGCTGCGAGATCTCCCCGTCGCCCAACGCGAAGGCGGCCTTCTCGAACTCGGGCACGAGGGCGCCCTCCTGGATGGCGCCCAGGCTTCCGCCCTGCGACTTCGACCCGGGGTCGGTGGAGTACTGCCTGGCCAGGTCGGCGAAGTTCGAGGTGCTGGCCATGGCGCGGATGCGGTCGGCCTCCTCCTCGGTCTTCACGAGGATGTGCGAGGCCTCGCGGGTGGCCTGCTGCTTGAACTCCCGTGGGTTGGCCGCGCAGTACTTCTGCGCCTGTGCCGCGGTGTAGGTGATGCCCTTGGTCAGGCGGGCGGTCACCCGCGGCTCCTCGATGCCGACCCGGATGATGCGGTTCACATCGTCCTCGGTGAGCTTCTGCTCCTTGAGGAAGTCCGTGAACTTGGCGGCGTCGCCGCTGAAGTTCTGCTTGATGATCTTCTGGCGCTCGCGGGACATCTGCGCGGCCGTGGCCAGGCAGGGCTTTCCGCACTCCTTGGCCTCGAGTAGCACGATGCGCTGGAACACCATGCCGGCGAGCGCCTGGCGCTCAAGCGCGGTGTACTCCTCGCTGCCGGCCTCGGGGAAGGTCTGTCCCTGCTGCTCCATGGCCTGCTTCTGCTGGTTGATCGACTGGTCGAGCTCGGCCCGCGTGATGTCCTGGCCGTTCACCTGGGCCACCACGCCATCGGGCAGCGAGGTGCCTCCGCAGCCGGCCAGCACCGCGGCCGAGAGGGTTGCGGCGGCGATTGCCGCGGGTGCGATGCGCGAGGGTCGGGACACGGCGCGGGACTCTAGCGGCGTCCGCGGTGAAGCCGGAACTTCCGGTCCTCGATCAACGCGCGGTAGTCGATGCGGATGGCCAGGAAGACCACGCCGACCACGATCGCCACGGCGAGGATCACCGACCAGGGGCCCACCACATCGCGCAACTGCGAGGCCAGCGCCCCGGCCGCCAGGCTGGTGCCGCCCACGCTGATCCAGTACCCGATGGTGCGGCCGATGAACACCGACGCGGCCACCAGCCACAACTGCACGCGCATGAGGCCCGCGAGGATGAACAGCACGCCCGCCGGCGGGGGCGACGCCCCGAGCAGCACGGCGATCCCCACATCGCCGGCGGCGTTCTCGAGCTTGCCGTGCAGGTACGCAAGGTTGTCCTGCGACCAGCGTCCCAGCATGCGGTGCCCGGCCACGCGCGACACCATCACCAGGATGAGGCGGCCCACCGTGGTGCCCAGGGCGCCGACGAGGATTGCCAGCCACAGGCGCAGGTCGAACTCCACCACCATGTACGCCACCACCACCCACGAGGGGAAGAGCGGCAGGGGAATCATCGCGAAGCCCGCCGCGATGAGGAACAGGATGAGGTAGGTCATGCGGCCTGAGCGGCCGGCAGGGCCACGGCCTCGAGCGCGGCGATGGCCGCGGCGATGCGCTCGGCCGGCGCGGCCGGCGCAGGCACGCTGATGAGGCTGTCGGTGGTGGAGTAGAGCGCGCCATCCACCCCATCGCGAAGCGCGCGCATGGCCCGGGAGTCGAGCGGCACGGGACCGATCACGATTCGGCCCGATCGCGCCGCAGCCTGGCGCGCGCCCACCTGGCGCATGAGGATTCTCAGGCGCTGCACCTCGAAGAGCGCCTCCACGGGCGGAGGGGTCTCTCCGAATCGGTCCTGCACCTCGGCCTCCACCCGCGCGAGCGCCTCGGGGTCGGGGGCCAGCGCGATGCGCCGGTGCAGGTCGATCTTCGCGGCCTCGAATGGCACGTAGTCGGCGGGGATGTACGCCGACACCGGGATGTCCACGCGCACCTCCTTTTCGGGCGTCTCCCCCCTGCCCTCGGCGATGGCCTCCTGCAGCATGTCCACGTACATCTCGAAGCCCACGGCGGCCACGTGGCCGCTCTGCTCATCGCCCAGCAGGTTGCCCGCGCCGCGTATCTCGAGGTCGCGCATGGCGATGCGCAGGCCGCTGCCGAGGTCGGTGTAGTCGGCCACGGCGCGAAGCCGGGCCGCGGCGTCGCGGGTGATGCTCTTCGCATCGGGGTAGAAGAGGTAGGCGTGGGCGGTCACGTCCGACCGGCCGACGCGCCCGCGGATCTGGTGCAGTTGGCTGAGGCCCAGGGCGTCGGCGCGGTCCACCACCAGGGTGTTGGCGCGCGGGATGTCGATGCCGGACTCGATGATGCTGGTGGCCACCAGCACGTCGCCCTCGCCGCGCACGAACGCCACCATGACGTCCTCGAGCGCCGACTCGTTCATCTGGCCGTGGGCCACCACCACCTCGAGCCCGGGCACCATCTGGCGCACGCGGTCGGCGGCCTCCTCGATGGTCTCCACCCGGTTGTGCACGTAGAACGACTGCCCGCCGCGCTCCTTCTCGCGCGTGAGCGCCTGGACGATGGTCCGCTCGTCGAACTCGCCCACGTGGGTGGCGATGGGCCGGCGGCCGGACGGCGGGGTCTCGATCACCGAGATGTCCCGCAGCCCCGACATCGACATCTGCAGGGTGCGCGGTATCGGCGTGGCGCTCATCGAGAGCACGTCCACCTTGAGCCGCAGCTGCCGCAGGGCCTCCTTCTGCGACACCCCGAACCGCTGCTCCTCGTCCACGATGACCAGCCCAAGGTCCTTCGGCTGCACGTCCATCGACAGCAGGCGGTGGGTGCCGATGAGCACGTCGAGCTCGCCGTCGCGGTAGCGGCCGAGCACCTCCTTCACCTCGGCGGCGCTGCGGAAGCGGTTCACCATGTCCACGCTCACCGGAAGGTCGCCGAAGCGCTCGCGGAAGGTGGCGAGGTGCTGCTGGGCCAGCAGCGTGGTGGGCACGAGCACCAGCACCTGCTTGCCCCCGGCCGCGGCCTTGAAGGCGGCGCGCATGGCCACCTCGGTCTTGCCGAAGCCGACATCGCCGCACACCAGGCGATCCATGGGCGTGGGCCGCTCCATGTCGTCGGTCACCTCGTCGATGGCGCGTTGCTGGTCGGGCGTCTCGCGGAACGGGAACCTGCGCTCGAGCTCGCGTGAGAGCTCCTCGTCGCCCGGGAAGGCGAAGCCCTCGGCGCGCCCGCGGGCCTCGTACAGCGTGATGAGCTCGCCGGCGAGCTCGCGCACCGATTCGCGGGCCCGGGCCTTCATGGTGGCCCACGACCTGCCGCCGAGCTTCGACAACGTGGGCTCGCCGCCGTCGGCGCCCACGTACCGCGACACCTTGTCCAGGTGGTCGTGCGGCACGTAGAGGCGGTCATCGCCGGCGAACACCAGCGCCAGGTAGTCGCGGGTGACGTTGGCCACGGTGCGGGTCTCGAAGCCCTCGAGGCGGCCGATGCCGTGGTCCTCGTGGACCACGTGGTCGCCCACGCGCAGGTCGAGGAACGACTGGATGCGCCTGCCGGCGGTGAGCGGGGCGCGCGCGGTGGGCCGGCGGCGGCGTATCAGCGCGCCGTCGGGCACCACCGACAGTCCGAGGCGGCGCGATATGAACCCCGTGCGCAGGGGGATCTGCGCGAACGCCACCGTGCCGGGCCCCGGCACGCAGCCGTCGGGCTCGAGGGTGACGGCCTTCACCGACGACACGAGGCCCTGCGTGCGCTCCATGTCGCCGCGGCGGGCGAAGCACACCACCAGGCGGGCGATGCCCGACGACAGCCGGGCCATCTCGCTCTCGGCCTCGGCCATGCCGCGCGTGGGGAACCGCGCCTCGAGGGCGTCGAACGCGGCGTCATCAGACCCGGCGGGCACCGCCAGGTCGAGCATGGCCCCGGCGCCGAGCCGCGCCACCAGCGAGTCGAGGTCGGCCAGCGCACCCACCGCGGCCTCCTCCTCGAAGCGCTCCACGGCGTCGCGTACCGAGCGGCCGTAGTCGACCGCGCCCAGGCGCACGATGCGGGCATCCCCGGGGCCCGGGTCATCGAGCGGGTCGGCCAGCGGCGCCTCGGGGTCCTCGGCCGCGGCCCACAGCTGCACGGCGTCGAGCGGCCGGATGGTCTTCTGGGTGAAGGGCGAGAAGGCGCGGATCGACTCCACCTCGTCGCCGAACCAGTCGATGCGCACCGGGCCGTCTGCCGTGGACGGATACACGTCCACCAGCCCGCCGCGCACCGCCATCTCGCCGCGCTCCTCCACCTGGGGAACGCGCTCGTAGCCCATCGCCGCCAGGCGGTCGACCAGGAAATCCTGCTCCACGCGCTCGCCGCGCGCCACCGACAGCCGCCCGGCGCGCGCCGACCGGGCGGGGATGCGCTCGGCCAGCGCCGGCAGCGACGCCACCACCACCTGCCCGGGCGCGCCGAGCAGCCCCGCCGCACGGGCGCGCTGGCCGGTGAGGTGCGGTGAGATGCCCACGGCGCCACCGGCCACGGCGCCGCGCGACGGCCACAGTGCCACGCGATCGCCGCCGAGCAGCGCCTGCAGGTCGGCCGCCAGGTCGCGGGCCTCCTCGTCACGCGCGGGCACCAGCAGCAGCGGATGCCCCGCCCGCCGCGCGATGGCGGCCATCACCACCGGCCATGCCGGGCGGCCCACCCGTACCTCGCCGGCCGAATGCCCGGCCAGCAGCCGGTCAGCGGCCTCCGATACCTCGGACGACTCGAGGACGAGCCGGTCAATGGGATGCGAGCTCACGAAGGCTCCTGAGGATGCTCGCGAGCAGGGTGACTGTCACTGGGGTCCGAAGGGTGACTGTCAGCGGGGTTCCCGGTATCGGCCGCACCGGCCTGCGCCCGCCGCTCCGCCCGCGCCCGCGCCCTCTCCCCGGGGGGGCGCGCGTGGAACCGCGCGATGGCCGCATCCATGCCGTCAGCCAGCACCGCCTCGGTCATCTCCAGCCCGCGCGCCAGCAGGGCGTCCACCTGCTCCTCGGGCTCGTCGAAGGGGCAAAGCACCCAGTCGGCCTCGTCGCCGCGGAATCCCGGGCCGGGCCGGCCCACACCGAGGCGCACGCGCAGGAAGCCGGGGCCGCCGAGGCCCTGGGCGATCGACCGCAGCCCGTTATGGCCGCCCTGCCCGCCGCCGGCCTTGCCGCGCACCTTGCCGAATGGCAGGTCGATGTCGTCATGCACTACGAGCACCTGTGCCGGGGTGGCGTGCAGGGTGCCCGCGGCGGGGCCCACCGACGCGCCCGAGTCGTTCATGTAGGTGATGGGCACCAGCAGGCCCAACGGGCCCCGGGGACCCCGGGCCTCGGCGAACTGCCCGGCGTAGCGCGAGGCGAAGCGAGTCGCGCTGAGGCGCGCGGCCAGCTGCTCGACCACCCGCTGCCCAGCGTTGTGCCGGGTACGGGCGTACCGGGGCCCCGGATTCCCCAGGCCGACCACCAGGCGGACCGGCGGCGCCTCGGCTGCCGCGTCCGCCACGGGCCCGCTACTCGCCCTCGGACTCCGCGGACTCGCCGGAGTCCCCGCCCTCGCCCTCGGCGCCCTCGCCCGCGGCGCCCTCACCCGCGGCGCCCTCCTCGAGCTCCTCCTCCTCCTCGTCGGCAGCCAGCGCGGCGCGCGTGAGCATGACCGATGCGATGCCATGCTCGGCCTCGGTGACGATGGCGCAGCCGCCGGGGGCGAGCAGGTCGCTCGCGTGCACCGACTCGCCCAGGCCGACGTCGGTGACGTCGAACTCGATGGAGCGCGGCAGGGCGTCTGGCAGGGCGCGTACGCGCACGGTGAGGGCGGTCTGGTCGAGGATGCCGCCCTCGCGCACGCCCCGGGGCGTGCCCACGAGGATCACCGGAACGTCGGCCTCCACCTCGACGGTGAGGTCAACTTCCTGCAGGTCGAGGTGGATGATCTGGTCGCGCACGGGATCCCTGTCCCACATCTTGAACAGCACGGTACGCGGGGAGTCGGAGTCGACGGTGAGGTCCACCACGGCCGACCGGATGCCGCCGCGGCGGATCAGCCGGCGCACCTCGTACTCGTCGGCGTCGAACGACAGGGAGTCACCGCCGGGCTGGTACAGCACGCCAGGCACCCGGCCCGCCCTGCGCAGGCGCTGGTTCTGGGCGGTACCCCGCGCCTCGCGCGTGCTGACGGAAAGGGGAACATGCTGCGCCATCTGGGTGAATCCTCCGACGTCTGGTCCGGACCGACGCGTGACAATAGCGACTTAGCCGCCCTCTCTCACCCCGATGCGGGCATGCAGGCGGCGAAGCGGGCCCGGCGCCCACCAGTTCCACCTGCCGAGCAGGGCCATGAGGGAGGGCACCAGCAGCGCCCGCACGATGGTGGCATCGAGCGCCACCGCCACCGCCGTGCCGATTCCGAGCTCCTTGATGATGACGATGCGCGACGTGGCGAAGGCCCCCATGGCGATGCAGAACAGCAGCGCCGCGGCCGTGACCACCCGCCCGGTGCGCTGCAGGCCCAGCGCCACCGATTCGCGCTCCCCTCCGCCGCTATCGCGTAGCTCCTTGATGCGCGAGAGCAGGAACACCGCGTAGTCGGTGGACAACCCGAAGGCCAGCGCGCCGATGAGGATGGGCTGCGTGAGGTCCACCGCCCCCTGGCTGTCGTACTGCAGGAGGCCCTCGAGGTTGCCGTCCTGGAAGATGAGCACCAGCACGCCCAGGGTGGCGCCCAGCGTGAGCACGTTCATGATCACGGCCTTGATGGGCAGCACCACCGAGCCGGTCATCAGGAACAGCGCCACGATGGTGACCGCCACGATGATCAGCGCCGCCCACGGCAGGTGCGCGGCCAGGCTGCCGCGCTGGTCGACGAATAGCGCGGTGAACCCGCCCACCTTGGTCGGGTAGGGATCGTCGATCGCCTGGATGTCCTGCACCAGGCCAATGGTGCGATCGTCGAGCGCGCGGTACTTCGATGTGGCGTCGATCTGCCAGGTGCGGTCGCCCACGAAGCGCGGCGGGCTCACGCTCTTGGTGGCCGGCATGGCGTGGATCTCGCGGGTGACCTCGAGCAGCTTCCGCGACGCCTGCGGAGTGTTGCCGGCGCGTGCCGAGAGGAAGATCGGCGTGCTGTCGCCACCCGGGAACTCCTGGGTGAGCATCTGGTCCACCTGGCGGGCGCTCGCGCTCTGGGGCAGCACGCTGGAGTCGGTGGTGGTGAACTTCACGCCGAGGGCCGGCAGCGCCAGCATCACCATGAAGGCGCCGCTTGCCAGCGCCACGATCACCGGCCGGCGCATCACGAAGTGCGAGAGGCGGTACCAGCCGCCCGACTGCTCCACCCGGTCGGCCGCCACGCTGCGCTCGCGCCACCGACGCGGGGCGAGCGCGTTGATGCGCACGCCGAGCAGCGCCATGACGGCCGGCAGCACGCCCACGGCCACCAGTGCTGCCACCAGGGCCACCACCATCCCTCCGAATCCCATCGAGAAGAGGAAGTTCTGCGGGAAGATCATGAGCGCCGCCAGTGCGGCCCCCACCGTGAGGGCGCTGTAGAGGACGCTCTTGCCCGCCGTTCGCACGGTGTTGGCGAGCGCCTGGGGCGTGGCGCCATGCGCCGCGATCTCCTCGCGGTAGCGCGACACTATGAGCAGGCTGTAGTCGATGGCCAGGCCCAGCCCGAGGCCGGTGACCAGGTTGAGCGCGTACACCGACAGCCCGAACACCTCGTTGCCCGCGCCGAGGAAGAAGAACCCGCCGAAGATCACCAGGGCGCCCATGAGCGGTGGCAGCAGGGCGGCCACAAGCCCCCGGAAAACCCAGAGCGACACGAGGAAGAGCAGCGGGAACGCGATGAGCTCGGCGCGAAGGAGGTCCTCGCCCACGATGCTGCTGGTCTCGGCCGCGGCGGTCCACGCCCCGCCGACGGTGACCCCCGGCACCGTGCTGAGCTCATCGTCCAGGCGGCGCGCGGCCGCCTGGCTCTCGTCCTCGTCGATGTCGCCGAAGTAGGCGAGCACGGCAGCCTTGGAGCCGTCCTTCGACGTGAGGTCGGGTGACTGAGACGACGGCCCGGCCACCTGCGCCACGTCGGGGTCGTCCTTCATCACCGTGGCCACGCGGTTGACCGCGGCCTGCCCCTCGGGCGACGCGATGGGCGCCCCGGGGTCGACGATGGCCACCAACGAGGGCACCGCCGACGCCCCCGTGGCGCCGACGATCTCCTCCTGCGCCAGCACCGATGCGGAGGCCGGGTCGTTGAAGCCGCTTGCCGAGAGGTTCCCGATGAGCGTGAAGCCGATGGCGAGAGCCGCCGCCGCGACCAGCAACGACGCGATGATGATCCGGACGGGGTGCGCGTGCGATACGCGCGCTAAGCGGTCGAGCACTCCCTCAGATTAGGGCATGCGCTGCTGCCACTCGGCCAGCCACGCGCGGGCGTGCGCACCCAGGCGGTAGGCGCCCACCCCATTGGCCAGCATCGCGCGGCCTGCGGCGGTGGACCCGGCCAGCGACCACTGGCACTGCATCGGGGTGATGCACGACGGCGGGAGGGCGCCCGCCGGGTAGGCGTCAGCGCCGGTGATCAGCAGGTGGAGCTTCGAGGGGTCGCCGCCGGCCCGCCGGTACTCGGCGGTGAAGGCCGCGGGCGCGGTGCGCCACTCGGTGACGGTGAGTGAGGTCAGCGGGCTGGTGCGACCGTGGTAGGCCTCGATCCACACCGCGCCGGCACGGGCAAGCCCAGTCATCACGGTGCGGTAGGTACGAAAGCGCGCCTTGCCGTCACGCCCCAGGTTGCGGTCGGGGCCGCGGCCGGCGGCCATGGCCGAGGTGACCGCCGGCGCGATGTACACGTGCACCCTGCTGGCCCACGTGCCGCCGTAGGGCGACGGGGTGTCGAGCGAGATCAGCGCCTGCGCCAGCTGCGCGCCGGGCGAGGTGGGGTCGGGCGCCGGGATGCGGCCGTTCCTGACCAGCGGCGAGCGCGGATCGGCCTCGTACGAAGTGACCTCGTCGAAGGCCACCAGGTGGCTGTCGGACGCCGCAATCTCCTCGCGCAGCACATCGGCGATCTCCTGGGCCGTGAGTCCGCGCAGGTCCTCCTCGGTCACCTTGCCCATGCGTGCGTCGTCATCGTTCGCGGCGAAGAGCCCGCTGGTGGACGGCTCCTGCCGCAGCGCGCCGCGGGCGTGCGTGAGGCCGGCGGCGCCATCGAGGGGCTGCACCACCTCGCGCACGGCGTCGTCCATGTCGTAGAGCACGGCGGTGGCGCCGGCGCGCATCCGCGTGGTGCCGACGGCCATCGATGCCTTGCGGCCACCTGCCGGCAGCGACACCGTGGCGCTCACGGCCTCGCCGGCCGCCGCCCCCGCGTGCGGGCGGGCGGTCACCAGTGCGCGCTGCGCCCTGGGCTGCGCGGGCAGGCGCACCTCCGTGCGGCCGGTGCCCAGCCACGCGCGCGCGATGGTGGCGCCGCCGATCGCGAAGGTGACCTCCGCCGGCCGGTTGAGCTCCACGCTCACCCGCGCCGCCCCGCCGCGCGGCGAGCCGGGCACGAGCGCCGAGATGCGCGGGACGCCCGTCGTGCGAGCCGATGCGGCCCCGCGCGCGCTGCGCCGGGCGCCGGTGGCGCCATCCGCGCCCTCGCCATCGTCCGCCGGCACCTCGCCATCGAGGCCGGGCACGCCCACAGGCGCCCCGGGACGCCTCGGGGCCGGAACGGCCTGCTCCGCCTCGGTGAGGGCGATCTCGGCGGGAACGGAGCAGTTGCCCACCCGGTCGCACGCCCGCAGCAAGAGGGCGCCGCCCTCGGTGCCCGCCTGCGCGCGCGCCGTGAACCCCGACACGGTGGTCCAGCCACCCCACTCGCCGTCGGGGTTGACCACCAGCGACTCGTAGTAGCCCGTGCCCGATCCCGAGTCGGCCGAGGGCGCGAACCCGACCCCCGCACCCGAGGGGCCCACCTCCACGCTCCGCGCGGCGGGGCGAGGCGTGTCGGGGGCCAGGGTGTCCTTGCGGACGGTGACGGTGGCGGTGGTGCCGCTCATGAAGTTGGGCGCCCGGCGGTAGGCCCGGATGGCCACGATGTCGCTCGAGGGAATGGCCGCGGGCGCCGTGCGATAGGTGCTCCAGCTGCCGCCCACGTACTGGAAGCGCACCATCGGGGTGGCCAGCGCGGTATCGCCCGCTGCCGGGAAGACGTTCACCGACTGGCCCGACGTGGGAATGCGCCAGCCGTCGGCGGTGATGCCCCACCCCGTGAACGACAGCGACGGGGCGGGCAGGCGGGTCACGTCGAACGACGGCCCGTTGCACGAGAACGTGGTGCCGTCCCACTCGGTCACCTGCACGCGCCACACGTACTGGCCCGCCGAGAGGTAGCTGGGCGTGGCCACGCTCGCGGTGGTCGCGCGCGCGCCGGACGTGCGCACCGTGGCCGTGGACAGCGTGGTGAAGGTGCTGCCGCCCACCGGCATCACCTGCACGCGGGCCGTGCCGTTCTGCAGCAGGGTCGTGCCGAGCGACCAGCTGAAGTTGACGGCGTCGGTGGCCGATCCGTAGCTCATGCCCGACGTGCTGCAGGCGGCGCCCGAGGTGCCCGCCATCGCGGCGGGTGCGCCGATGGCCAGGGCGGCAAGCGCCGTGGCGGCAAGCGGGGCTGCCAAGGAGGTCCTCACACCCCGATCCTCCCGCCTGTGACGGCCTTTCGGGAGGGCTGCCCGCACCTCCTTATCGGGGGCAGGCGGAATGCTTACAAAGCGCTCACGAAGCGGGCGCCACGGGGGGCGTTCCCACGGAAGTCGCCACCACGGCGACGCCCGGCAGGCCTCCCCGCCGGGCGGGTGCGGTGAGGTCGATCAGCGCGTACGCGGTGTCGTCGGTGCGGTCGCCCACCTGCAGATGGCCGTCGGGGTCGGCCTGGTGCGCCAGCAGGTACCGCCCGGGCCGCACCCCGGTGAGGTCGACGTACTGGAACTCCACGAACGCCGCGTAGTCGTCCGCATACCCCACGTCGATGCCCATGCGCATGCGCATGAGGCCCGGCAGGTCGCGGCCGCAATGGTGGTTGATGGCCGGCGAGGCCGGGGTGCCGGGCACCTCGGGGACCACCTGGTAGCGACCGCCCAGGCAGAAGCCCACCTTGTTCGAGAGCGCCACGCGCGCCCCTGTGGCCGGGTCGCGAAGGTCGAAGCGCTCGAAGCCGATCAGGTGCCAGTGGCGGTGCCAGCCGGGCTGGTACCTCAGCCGCGCGCTGATGGGCACCTCTAGCACCGATCCGTCGGCGCGCCGGAGCTCCTGCTTCACATCCATCAGCCGCTGGCCGCGCGCGCGGCGGCCGACCACCACCAGCGGACCCTGCCCCACGTTGGCCACAGCCGAGCGGAACACCAGCACCGGCTTGCCGTTGTCGCGCCGCACCGCCACCTGCGAGGGCGGCTCCTGGCGCAGGTCGGGCATCAGCTCGGCGCCGGTGACGGCGCCCCCCGCGACGGCGGCAGCCACCACGCCGAGCGTGCCGGCCAGGGCGGTGCCCAGCGCGAACAGGGCGACGGGCGGCGGGCGACGGCGTGGCGAGCGTACGGCCATCGCGCATAGGGTATGACACGGTGCCGGAGCCGGCGGCCAGACCGGGTCGTGCGCGGTGCGCTCGCATGGCACCCGACGCGCGGGGGCGAGGCCCTGGACATCATCCGTGCATGCCGGTCATCGCGCCCTGCTGACCGCCTTGGCCGCCACCAGGGTGGCGTTCACCGATTGGGTGTTCCCTGCCAGCCCGGCCGCGGGCGTGGTGCGCACCTGCGCCACCACCCGGGACCCCTTCGCCAGCAACCCCTTGCCGTAGGAGTTCAGGGCGAGGGTGACAGTCACCCTCGCACCGGCCTCCACCGTCACGGTCTTCGCGGCCATCACCCTCCACGTGGTGCGGGGGGGCATGCCCTTCCTCACCCCGTGGCGCAGCGTCACGCTCATGCGGCAGGTGGTTGCCGCCGATCCGGTGCACCCCAGCGGCACCTTCACCGTGCCCTTGGTCGCCATCAGGCGCAGGGGCTTCCCCTTGTTGATGCGCAGCGACATCGGGGCGATCTCACCGGCGCGCAGGGGGATGGCCTCGGCCGCGGCGGTCACGGCGGGGCTCACCAGCGCCATGGCGGCCCCCAGGTCGAGCCGACCGCCCGTGACCGTGCGCCCGCCCAGCGCGGCCGTGGGCCGCGCGGTGGCCAGCAGCGCCGACCGGATCTCGGCCACGGACATCTCCGGCTTCCTTGCCAGCAGCAGGGCTGCCGCGCCGGTTACCTGCGGGGTGGCCATCGAGGTTCCGCTGCGTGAGCGGTACGTGCCGCCTGCCGGCTGGGTTCCCAGGCACTGGACGACGGGCTTCGACACCGCCAGGAACCGCGAGGCCCCGTAGGTGACGGTTGCGCCCTGCGCGATGGCAAACCGCACCTGCACCGACGACTGGCCGTCAAACGCCCGCATCGACGCGCTGAACGGATAGAAGAAGCCACCGGTGTCCGTGCCGTTGCCGTAGGCGGCGTCAAGGAGCGTCCAGGTGAGGCCATCGGAGCTGGCCTCGGCCCGGAAGGTGACGCCCGCCGGCAGTGCGAAGGCGGCGTCGTAGGAGAGCCGGCAGGCGGTGCCGCTGAGGGCGGGCAGGGGGGTGGAATTCAGCGTGGCCCCGGGGCTCGCTGCCGAGGACGCTCCGGTGAGCGTGCCCGAGGTGATGCGGTAGGACGTGCCGTCGGCTGCCGTGCCCGCGGGCCAGAAGGCGGACGGCGTGCGCGCCCAGCCTCCCAGCGCGGCCGCCGACGAGTCGTCGCGGATCACGTTAATCGGCATGTCGGTGCTCGGGACGTCCGACCCCGGCGCACCGATGTCCACCGACCGCGCCCCGAAGTTGGAGTACGACGCCAGGCCCTTTTCACGGTCGAGCGCGGCCACGCAGATCACGTTGGGACGGTCGATCGCGCAGGGATACGACGGCGTGGCATCAACGTTCTCGGTGCTGTTGCCCGCGGCCGCGATGAACAGCGTGTTGGGGTACTGGGCGATGACGGCGCCGATCGCCGTGCCGTTGCCCGACTCGAATGAGGCGTTCACGACGCGGCTGCGCTGGGCGGCCCAGGCGAGCCCGTCCACCACCCACGAGTCATCGGCGGCGCCCCACATGTTGAACGAGCGCACGGGGATGAGGCCCACGCGCCAGTTCACGCCCGTCACGCCGATGCCGTTGTTGCCCACGGCGCCGATCGTTCCGGCCACGTGGGTTCCATGGCCCACCTCGTCTCCCCAAGCGGCGGCATCCACCGGGCCGCCCTCCGGCACGAAGTTGCGACCGAGGTCGCCGCGCAGGTTGCCGGTGAGGTCGGGGTGCGTGGGCGAGATTCCGCTGTCCACCACGCCCACCAGCACGTCCGCGCTCCCCTGGGTGGCATCCCACGCGGTGGCCGCTCCGATATCGGTAATGCCCCAGAGGCCCCCGAGGAGCGGATCGTCCGGGGTGGCCAGCAGCCGGCTGCGGCCGTTGGGCACCGCCCAGGCGACATCCGGGCGCGCGCGCAGCTCGGCCAGCGCACCCGCCACCGACTGATCGGCGGGAAGGGTCACCTCGTGCGTGCGCGGCAGCCCGGTGAGCGCGCGCTGCGCCCGGGCGTCCACCGACTGGATGGCCTCCGACCGCTCGGCCGCCGGGGTTCCGGGATCAAACCGCACGATGATCTCGCGCCTCGCCGAACCCTGCTGCACCGGGCTGCCCGCAGCCCCTGCGAAGCCCGTCGGCGTCGCCACCGGCGGCGCCTGTGCAGCCGGCACCGGCGCGGCCAACGGCCCCACTGTCACGGCCAGCATGCCGTCGGCAAGCAGGCCGCAGGCCGCAGCAGCGACACTGGCGCCGACGACGAGGGTGGTGCGCTTCATGCGGTCAGGATAAGGCGCGCGGCGCAAGGCTCCCTGCCACGCGGGTACCCCCGAGCGGAATCAGAACAATTGGTTCTCGCCCGCGAAGATCTCGCTCACCGACTCATCGCAGAAGACGTTGTGGATGGTGTCGGCCAGGATGCGGTCCACGGATAGCACCTGGATCTTGCCGCCCGCGGCGCCATGCTCGGTGTCGATGGTGTCGGTGACCACGATCTCCTCGATCACCGAGTCGGACAGCCGCTGGTAGGCGGCTCCCGAGAAGATGCCGTGCGTGGCGGCGGCGAGCACCTTTGTGGCGCCGGCCTTC
The DNA here is from genome assembly GCA_016870155.1 of Actinomycetota bacterium. Classification (GTDB taxonomy): domain Bacteria; phylum Actinomycetota; class Thermoleophilia; order Miltoncostaeales; family Miltoncostaeaceae; genus SYFI01. The sequence continues at coordinate 222,466 of VGCE01000002.1, forward strand.
TTCACCACGGCGGCGCCGGCGCACAGCGTGCCCGCGGTGTCGATCATGTCGTCGATCAGCAGGGCGGCCTTGCCGTCGACGTCACCGATGAGGAAGGTGACCTCGGCCTCGTTGTGCTCGGGGCGCTGCTTGGCCAGCACGGCAAGGCGGGCGCCGAGCTTCTCGGCGAAGTGGTTGGCCAGCTTGGCGCGGCCGGCGTCGGGCGACACCACCACCAGGCCCTCGGCGAAGTCGCCCGCGAACTGCCGCTCGCTGAAGTGGTCGGCGAGTATGGGCGTGGCCGTCATGTGGTCGACCGGGATCTGGAAGAAGCCCTGGATCTGCCCCGCGTGGAGGTCCATGGTGAGCACGCGGTCCACCCCCGCGGCCTCCAGCAGCTGCGCCACGAGTCGCGCCGTGATGGGCTCGCGCGGGCTGCTCTTCTTGTCCTGCCGCGAGTAGCCGTACCAGGGCATGACCGCCGTGATGCGGTGCGCCGACGCCAGCTTGGCGGCGTTGATCATGATGAGCAGCTCCATGAGCGACTCATTCACCGGCGTGCTCGTGGACTGCACCAGGAAGATGTCCGCTCCGCGGATGCTCTCGTCGAAGCGCACGTACACCTCGCCGTCCTTGAAGCGCTCGACGCGCACATCGCCGAGCTCGATGCCGAGGCGGTCTGCGATCTTCCGGGCCAGCTGCTTGCTCGACGTGCCCGCGAACACCATGAGGCGCTTGGAGTCGTCGCGGTCGATGCTCTTGGTTCCCACTAGGCGTCCTCCGCCTCGGAGTCGTTCTCCGTGGCGCGCCTGGCGCGCGCCTCGGCCTTCGCGGTGAAGCCCTCGATGTTCTCCTGCCGCGCGCGGGCGATTCCCAGCGCGCCCTCCGGTACGTCGCCCGTGATTATGGAGCCGGCCCCGGTCATCGCCTTGTCGCCGATGGTCACCGGCGCCACCAGTACGCAGTCGCTGCCGGTCTTCACGCCCGATCCCACCGTGGTGGAGTGCTTGCGGAAGCCGTCGTAGTTGGCGGTGATATTGCCCGCGCCGATGTTGGTGTCGGCGCCGATGTCGGCGTCGCCCATGTACGACAGGTGCGGCACCTTCGACCTCTCGCCCAGGCGGGTGTTCTTCATCTCCACATAGGTGCCGGCCTTGCTGCCGTCCTCCATGGTCACGCCCGGGCGCAGGTAGGCGAACGGGCCCACGGTGCAGCCCGTCCCCACCGTGGACGCCAGCACGTGGGCGCTCACCAGCACCGAGCCATCGCCCACCGACGAATCGGCCACCAGCACGTCGGGGCCGATCTCGCAGCCCTCGCCGATGACGGTGGCGCCCTTCAGCACCGTGCCGGGCCACAGCGTGGTGTCCTGCCCCACGCTGACCCCGGCGTCCACGAGCACGCGCGAGGGATCGGGCATGGTGACGCCACTCATCATGAGCTCGTGGCGCAGCCGCTGCTGGATGACCGCCTCGCACTCGGCCAGGTCGGCACGCGTGTTGATGCCCTGCACCACCGAGGCGTCGGGCGCCACGAGGGCGCCCGCCTCGCCCTGGATGATGGGCAGAACGTCAGGCAGGTAGAGCTCGCCCGGGGCGTTGTCGGTGCCGAGCCCCTCGAGGGCCGTGGCCAGCGCCGCGCGGTCGAAGGCGAACAGCCCGGCGTTGATCTCGCGCACCGCCAGCTGGTCGTGGTCGGCGTCGCGGGCCTCCACCACGCACACCCCGCGGTGGTCGCGGATCACCCGGCCATACGCCCCGCCGTCATCGAGGATGGCCGTGACCATGGTGGCGGCGCGGCCGCTTCGCTCGTGGTCGGCCACGAGGGCATCCACGAGCGAGGGATCGACCAGCGGGGTGTCGCCGCACATCACCACGACGGTCTGCACCGACGGGTCGAGCCCGGCGATGCCGATGCGCGTGGCCCCGCCGGTGCCATCGCGCACCTCCTGCAGCCCGATGCGCATGCCCCGGGGGAGCGCTGGGCGAACCTCGTCGCCCTCGGGGCCGAGCACCACCACCACGCCCTCGGGGGCGATGCCGCCCAGGGCGTCGAGCGCCCAGAGAATCATCGGCCGGCCCGCAAGGGGGTGCAGCACCTTCGGGAGGCGGCTCTTCATGCGGGTTCCGTGACCCGCGGCAAGGACGATGGCGCCGACGCTCAACTCGTTGCTCTCACCCTTTATTGCCTGGTTGGGGCGGGAGGATTCGAACCCCCGGTCGCGGGACCAAAACCCGCTGCCTTACCACTTGGCTACGCCCCAGCGTGCCGCCCGGCACGGCACGGCACGGCAGACCATACCAGCGTGGTCCGGCGTGCCGAGGCCTCCGGGGGGCGCCCCCAGGAGGCCCGCCGGACGTTACAGCTGGGGCCGGGTGATGGCCCCCTCGCTGGCCGACTGCACCAGAGCGGCGTACTTGGCCAGCACCCCGCTGGTGTAGTTGGGCACAGGCGGCGACCAGCCGCTCATGCGCTCGGCGATCTCCTCATCGCCGAGCTCCACGTTGAGCTCGCGATTCCCGACGTCGAGCACCACGATGTCGCCCTCGCGAAGCGCCGCGATGGGCCCTCCGCGGTAGGCCTCGGGCGAGATGTGCCCGACCATGAGGCCGTGGGTGGCGCCGCTGAAGCGCCCGTCGGTGATCAGCGCCACCTCCTCGCCGAGGCCCTCGCCCACGAGGGCGGCGGTCACGTGCAGCATCTCGCGCATGCCGGGTCCGCCGGCGGGGCCCTCGTAGCGGATCACCACGACGTCGCCGGGATTGATGCCGCCGGCCTTCACGGCGGCGAAGGCCTCCTCCTCGCGCTCGAAGATGCGGGCGGGGCCGCGGTGCAGCAGGCGCTCGTGCCCGGCCAGCTTCACCACGCTGCCCTCGGGCGCGAGGTTGCCGCGCAGGATCGCCAGGCCACCGGTGGCCTTCAGCGGCGTCTCGATGGGCACCACCACCTCCTGGCCCGGAGCCGCCACGGCGTCGTCGGCGATCTGCTGCAGGGTGCGGCCATCCACGGTGGGAGCGCTGCCGTCGATCTTCCCGTGCTTCAGCAGTTCGCGCATCACCAGCCCGGGGCCGCCTGCGTTGAACAGGTCCACGGCCACGAAGCGGCCGCCCGGCTTGATGTCCACCACGATCGGCGTGCGCTCGGCGATGGTGTCGAACTCGTCGATGGTGAAGGGGATGCCGAACTCGCGCGCGATGGCGAGGATATGCATCACGGCGTTAGTGGAGCCACCGCTGGCGGCCACCGATGCCACGGCGTTGGCGATGGCGCGGCGGTCGACGATGTCCGCGGGCGTGATGTTTTCGCGCACCAGGCGCATGATCATCTTGCCCGCCTCCTCCGCGGCCGTGTCCTTGGCGGGGTCGGTGGCGGGGATGCCGTTGAGATCGCACGGCGCGATGCCGAGGAACTCGCACACCATGGCCATGGTGTTGGCCGTGAACTGGCCGCCGCAGGCGCCCGCGCCGGGGCAGGCGGCGTTCTCGATGGCCAGCAGCTCGTCGTCATCGATCTTCCCGGCCGCGTGCGCGCCCACGCCCTCGAAGACGTCCTGCACCGTGAGGTCGCGCCCCTGGTACCTGCCGGCCGCGATCGAGCCGTTGTAGAGCACGATGCCGGGGATGCCCAGGCGGCCCAGCGCCATGACAGCGCCCGGCAGGGTCTTGTCGCAGCCCACCACCACCACGACGGCGTCGAACGAGTGCCCGCGGCACACCAGCTCGACCGAGTCGGCGATGACCTCGCGGCTGATGAGCGAGCACTTCATGCCCTCGGTGCCCATGCTCACGCCGTCGCTGACGGCGACGGTGTTGGCCTCCATGGGCGTGCCGCCGGCCTTCTGGATGCCCACCTTCACGTGCGTCGCCAGGTCGCGCTGGTTGATGTTGCACGGCATGGTCTCGATCCACGTGGTGAGAACGCCCACGATCGGGCGGGCCAGCGCCTCGTCGTCGAATCCCACGGCCTTGAGCATCGCGCGCGCCGGCGCGCGGTCGGGGCCATCGGTCATCACGGCGCTCTTGCGCTTGGCCGGGTCGGTGGGCTGCTGGTACGGGTTCGGGTTCGTCATGCGCCGGACTCTAACGGCGACCAGCCGGCCATCGCGCGGGCCAGGAATCCCGCGATCTGGCGAGAGACGTCACCGGCCTCGGCCTGCAGGTAGTGGTCGGCGCCGTGCACCACGGACAGCTCGCCCCCGCCCACCGAGGCCATCCAGTCGGCGATGGTCTCGACCGGGGTGATGTGGTCGTGCTCGGGATGCGCCACGCACACCGGGCGCTCGCCCATGTCGTCGGGCAGCGACGCCCCCGGCGCCACGGCCGCCACGGCGCGCACGCGCGGGTCCATCGCGCCCACGTGCAGCGCCACCCAGGCCCCGAACGAGTAGCCGCAGATGGCCAGCGGGGTGCCGGGCGGCAGGGCGTCCTCCAGCGTGTCGAGCGCCCGCACGGCGTCCATCCACACGGTGTGGTCGGCCACCGATTCGCCGGCGCTCTCCCCCGCGCCCCGGAAGTCGAACGCCAGCGCGGCCAAGCGCTCGGCCACGATCGCCCGGCCCAGGGCGCGCACCAGGTGGCTCTCGCGCGTGCCGCCGTACATCGGGTGCGGGTGGCATACCACCACGCCGGCGAGCGGCGTGCCGGCATCGGGACGCAGTATCTCGGCCGCCAGCGGCGGGCCGTCGCCGCCGATGGTGACGCGCTCGGAGATCACGCGGGCTCGAGCACCTCGATGTGCAGCACCCTGGCCACGGTCTTCTCAGAGGTCTCGATGCTCTCGGGCGACACCACCTCGGCCCAGTCGCCCCGGCAGTCGATGCGCACGGTCTGCCCCTCTTCCAGCACGCCCGACAGCGTCACCGCCAGGTCGCCCTCCACCTCGAAGGTGTTGAGCTCGAGCGGGATGTCGGTGTCGAGGGTGATAAGCAGCAGCCGACCGCGGTAGCGGTCGTCCTCCTCGAACATCATGGCGATCTCGCCGGTGAAGGACCTGTGGCGGGCGTCGGTCACGGCCCGGCACCCTAGCGGCACCGATGCCCGTGCGACCGGGCCCACGGGCGACCAGAATGAGGGGCGATGACCGCCAATCCGCCGGCGCCCCGCAGCTACCTGCTGCTCGGCCCGCCCGACATCCTCCACGACCTCCTCAACGACTTCGCCGAAGATGGCTGGGCGTGCTCGGCCGACCGCTGGCAGGCGGTGATCACCCGGCCGGCCGACGACCAGGGGCCAGACCCCGGCGCGTGGCCCACCGAGGTGAGCCTGCAGGGCGTTCGCACCGACGGCCACGAGGCCGCCTGCCGCGAGCACCTGAGCCCGCTGGAGTAGCGGGCACGGGGCCGCCCCGGCATGCGAGGCGGCCCCGTGCCCGGCATGTTCGCCGCGCCCTACGACGCGGTGCGCATCTCCTGCATCTCGGCGATCTCCGCCGACTGGTCGGCGATGATCGTCTCGGCCAACTTCTTCACGTCGGCGTTCGGCGTGCCGTTGAGCACCATGTCGGCCATCATGATCGCGCCTGCGTGATGCGGGATCATCATGCGCAGGAAGGCCTGGGCGGGGTTGGCGGCCCCGCTCACGGCCTCGGCGGTCATCCCCGCCATGCCCATCATCGCGGCCATGCCGTGGTCGTCTGCGTCGTACTCCGGCACGTCCTCGCCGTAGAGGGCCCGGTACCACGAGCGCATCTGGGCGATCTCACCTTGCTGGGCCGTGATCACCCGGCGCGCGAGCGCCCGTACCTTGGCGTCCTTGCCCGCGGCGATCTCCGCCTCGGCCATGTCCACGGCCATCTGGTGGTGGGCCACCATCATGGCGAGAAACTCCTTCTGGCCCATGGCCATCATGCCGTGGTGGGTCTCGCTGACCCCGTCCATCATGGCCACGGGGTCGCCGTCCATCATGTGGTCGCCCCCGGTGTTGGCACCTATGGTCCAGCCGATGGCGCCGCCCACGATCAGCACCACCACGGCGCCGATGACGGCCATCCCCTTGTTGCTCATCTCGATCCTCCTGCGCTGGTCGTGACATGACATGCCCCGTGGGGGCCGGTCAGGTCACTGCTGCAGCACGCAGGGCCGCAGCGGGCGTGGTGGCCCGTGGGCCGGAGGGCGCAGCATGTGGATGCGTCGGTCGCGACGAATGCGCATTCCCGCGAGGCGAAGCCGCATGCGGAGGCCCCTGCCGAGACCCGCGGCGACCGCGGCCGCCGTCGCGAGGATCGCCAGGCACGCACCGACCAGGCCGAGATCTCCCGCTCCGTCGTCGCCTCCGTGCGCGACTCCGGCGTCGGGGGCGCAGGGGCCAGCCGCGCAATGGGGCGCGCCCTGAGCGTGACCGGCGTGCCCCAGCACCGGACCCCCGTGATGCACCGCCACCGCCAGCGCGAGTGCGATCACGGCGAGCAATCTCATGCACCGCACCATAGCCCGAGAGGCACGCGGCCATCCACCCCCAGACGGCGCGCAACCGCGCCCGCGGCCGGGGTGGCGCCCCATCAAGGCTTGCTGACTTCAAGCACCCTCGACCCGGGAGCTGAGCCATGCCCAGCCGCCGCACGACCCGCCTCGCTGCTGCGGCTGCGCTGGCGGCAGCGGCCTCCCTCACCGCACCCATGGCCGTCGTCGGTGCCGCCGAGAACCAGAAGGTGCCGCGCCGCGCCATGTGATCTGCAAGAAGGCGCAGACATGGATTCCCACCGACTACTCAGGCGGCTGCTAGCAGGTGTTCAGCCAGGCCGTGCGCCAGAAGGTGATGGCCGACTTCGAGAAGGTGGCCAGCACCAGCAGCCAGTGGGCGGCCAATCCTTCGGTCGTGCCGCTCGTGCCCGCGTGGAAGACGATGCGGTGCCAGCGCGGCGGCCAGGCGGGGATCGTGAGGCTGAACAGGTGGCAGGCCGGCACGTGCACCTTCACCACCACCTTCGAGCACCGGGGGTACGACGAGCACCCGGATCACGAGTGGGAATGCGCGGTGGAGATGGTGGTGCGCACGAGCCTCAATGGCAGCAAGCGCATCCGCAACGGGAAGATCTGGCTTCAGGGGGACACCAGCGCAGTGCCGACCACCGTGGATGCCGTTGCCGGCGAGTTCCCGAATTGCGAGAAGTCGGTGCCGGACGACGCGTGGACATCCGGCTAGCCATCGGCGACTAGGTCACGACGCTCCAGAGCCCGTCATCGCCGATGGGCTCGACCGAAACCGCACCTCGGCCCACGGCCCGGATGAGCATCTGGGCGGCAGCGCGGCGGTCGATGGGCTGCTCGATGTCCGTGCGCATCACCTCGGCCACCTCCTGGGTGGTGAGGCCCAGCGGGAACTCCGCGAGCACGTCCTCGGGGCGCTCCTCGGGCACGCCGCGACGCGATCCGGTCGGGTCGAGGTTGGCCACCACCACGTCGTAGGCCTCCATGGGCTGGAACCCGCCGGCCTCGAGGGTGCGGTCGCCCGCGCGGAAGATGAGCGAGGGCGCGGTGTAGCGCACGGCGCCATCGGTGTTGGCGGCCTTGGCCTGGAACTCCGTGGGGCTTCCGGCTGCGGCGCGCGCCTCGGCGCGGTCGGCCTGGTAGGCGTCCTCCACCTCGGCGGTGTCGATCGTGGCCATCACGGCCGGAACGTCCAGCCCCGGCACGCGCCCGAGCGCCGCGGCGATGTTGGCGTCCTCGTCCATGAGCATTCGCGTCGTGAACCACCCGAACTGCAGCGCGCGGAACGCGGTGATCTCGTCGCCGGGCGACGCCAGGCGGACAGCCTGCAGGGCACGGCAGGCGCGGGCGGTGCCCGTGAGGCGCGCGCGGGGCCCCTGCGTGAATGGCATCCCGAACTGGCGGAACATCTCCATCCGGTCGGCCATCATCACCGGTGTGTAGCCGCGCTCCTCATACAGCGTGCCGTCCTCGGCCAGGCCGATGGTGACCAGCCGCCAGCGAAGACGCGGTCCGTAGCGCCACTGCAGCACGGCGAGCGACGGGGACGCCGAGTAACCCCACGGGCACCCCGGGTCGGAGATGAAGGTGATGTCGATGTCCATAGCCGCGATGGTAGGGGGCGCGGAACGGCTAGCCTGCCCGGGCCATGGGTGAACCGCTCCTGATCTCAGATGGCCGGGCCATGGGCCTGGTCGACGAAAACGCGCGGCTCTGCTGGCTCGTCGCACCCCGGATTGACCAGCCGACCATCATCAGCGGCCTGGTGGACGAGCAGCGCGGCGGAGGCGTGGAGTTGGTGTTCCCCGACTCCACGACCGTGGCGCACCGCCACCGCGAGGGCACCATGGTGGTGGAGACCGACCTCGAGGGCCCGTCTGGCACCGTGCGCGTGATCGACGCGCTGGTCGTACCGGCGCGCGGCCCGGTGCAGGCCGCCTGGCCCGGCTTGTTCATCCGCCAGGTGCTGGTCACCGAGGGCGAGGCCGAGATCGGGCTGGTCACCCGGCTGCGGTACGCCTATGGCCGCAACGCGCCGCGCTGGCGCACCGAGGGACGCAAGATCATCGGCTACGGCCCCGGCCTCACCATCGAGCTGCAGAGCGAGCTGCCGCCGCGCGCGTACGGCGCGGACCTGGGCGCCACCACGGTGCTCAAGGAGAACGAGCGCCGCCTGATGGCCCTGCGCTGGCAGGACCCCACGAACAAGGGCACCGACCTGCGCCGGACCGTGGAGGAGACCGCCGCGTTCTGGCGGGCGTGGGGCAGCACCTGCGACCACGACCCGCGGGCGCTGATGCTGAAGGCGATGATGTACCACCCCACCGGGGCCATGGTGCGCGCCGCCACCACCTCGCATGGCCCCGGGCCCGCGGCCGACGGCCGCCTGGCCTGGATGGAGGACCAGCAGAGGGCGGCCGATGCCTTCCGGGCGCTGGGGTACCCGGGCGAGGCCGACTACATCGAGCAGTGGATCGCCCGCGCCGGCGATGGCGGGCCCGTGCGCGAGTTGAGCGGGGGCGAGGCGCCGCCCGAGGCCAAGGTGGACGAGATCGACGCCAACATCATGGTGGGGGCTCCCCCGGGCGACGCCCGGGGGAACATCCCCTACCTGCCCGATCTCCTGGGCTGACCGCGCGCACTGTGGATTGGGGCATCACGTGGCGGGCCGCGCTGTCGCAGCTGATCGTGGTCGCCGTGCTGGGCGCGGCCACCGGCTTCACGCTGTCGCATGAGTTCTTCGAGTCGTGGGGCTGGGCCATCGGCCCGATCTCGTGGCTGGTTGCCACGCTGGTGACCATCGCGGTGTGGAAGCTGCCCTTCGGGCCCACCATCTTCGGCGCGGTGATCGCGGGGCTCATCAGCCTGGTGGGCGTGACGACCGGCCTGCACTGGACCGGCTCGGTGATCGCCCTGGTGCTGTTCGCGCTCTGGTGCGGCTGGCAGGGCCGCCGCGCGGCGCTGCGCATGCGACCGGCCGCCTAGCCGGCCGGTCGCGCTAGCCGGCGTATCCGTCCCGCTGTTCGGCGATGAAGGCGTTCAGCGCCGGCAGCAGGCCGGTGCTGCCATCACCGACCACGTAGGCGAGGTCCTCACGCACTCCGCGGCCCCGGGCATCCATGCGGGGGTGCACCCATGCCACGGCGAGCCGGGGGTCGACGCGCGCGGCATGCCCGGCGCTGAGGTCGTCGGTCTCGTAGGCGAACGCGCGGCCCGATCGCACGGCCTGCCGTGCAGCGATCTGACCGTTGGTGAACCGAATGCGCACGCCGGCGAGGCCTGCCCGGCGCACCCGGCGCTGGAGATCCTCCTGGGCGATGGTCCCCCTCCCGACGAGGATCGTCCTGCCTGCGAGCCCGCGCGCCCCGGTGAGCACGGTGCCGCGTCGCACCACGAGGGCCCGGAGGGTCGCGTGGTGCGACGCGCTGAGGGTGGATCCCGCGGCCTGCTGCTGGCGGTCGTCGGTGACGGTGATGCCCGCGGCGGCGATGTCGCCCTCCCCGGTGCCCGGGCGCATCCAGATGCCGTCGAACGCTTGCGCGATGCGCGGGGTGACCGACAGGCCCGCCGAGCGGGCGAAGCGGCCGACGAAGTTCGCGTCAAGCCCCGCCCATGTGCCATCCGCTCGGGCGTACGAGGTGGAAGGGAAACCTCCGTATGTGCACACCGTGAGGGTTCCCGCCACCACCGTGGTGATGGCCGGCTGGGCGAGAGCCGCGCTCGTGAGTACGGGCAGCGCGAGCACCGAGGCGATGGCTGCAAGGCGGTCGCGAGGGGTCAGTCGGCGAGGCTACCAGCCGCGGTTTCCCTCGCGCAGTGCGCGGATGTCGTCATCCGCCGGACTCCCCCGTCAGGTTGGCCTGGGCCGAGTTCGCCATCAGCGCGCCGGCGGCGGCGTACCAGAGCTCGTTCAGCGCGATGGTTCCGGCGGCCGGGGCGGTGGGCGTGCCCGCGTAGGTCGCGACGAGGGCGTCGGCCCACTGGCGCTGCCACAGCGCGTAGCTGAGGTTGACGCCCATGGGCTGCAGGTGCGACGCCCACCAGTAGACGGTCTCCGATGATTGCTGCAGGGAGCTCGCCAGCAGCGCGGGGGCCTGCACCGCCGGGGGATCCTCACCCAGGCCGGCGCCCTGCATGCCGAAGCTCGCGCCGCTCACCACCGACGCGCCCAGCACGTTGTAGGTGGTGGCGTGCGCGGCCTGGACGATCTCGTCCTGCACCGAGTTCTCATCGGGTGGAATCGCATTGGAGATGTCGGACATGGCCTTGAGCACCGGCACGATGTCGTTCGGGCTGCCCTTCAACTCGAGCGATCCATAGGCGACGGTCACGTAGTAGTCGCGGTTGGCATCGCCCGCCCGCACGAGGAAGTTGGTGTAGCCCGACAGGAACGCGGCAGTCGACGCATCGGTGCCCGTGCCCCCGCCGGGAGCGGCCCGGACCATGGCGACGGCATCGGGGCCGAACCGCTGCAGCGAGGCCTCCACGTCGCCGAGCACCGCGGCGACGCGCTCGAGCTCGGGCCCGTTCCAGGTGCTGCCCGGGCCGAGTTCCCTCACGAACGACGTGAGCACCGCCTGCGAGTAGGCGTACCAGCCAAGCGCCATGGGCAGCGCCAGTTGCTGCCCGGGCGTGAGGCCCGTGGGGTCGGACTGCCCCTGCATCTCGCGCTCGGCCGTGGCCAGCAGCGTCTTCGACTCATCCAGCAGCGCCTGGCGCGCGGCGGCCACGCCCCTCATGCGCGCCAGCGCCCGGCTGGCCCCCTTGGCCAGAGCGCGCTTGAGCACGTAGGTGGCGTGCACCGAGAGCCCGTAGGCCAGCCCGTACTTCCCGGCGGCCAGCGCGGCGCGTGCGCTCTGCACCTCGGGGGCGATTGCGGTGCGGTCCTGTACCGAAAGCAGGTTGCCGCCGGCAGCGAACTCCCGACTGAGCGCGGCCACCGACCGCCGTGTGGTGCGCTGGGCCACCTGCAGGGCCTGCGGGGTGATGACCGGCTTCGCCTTGGGCGGGGGGACGATGGTGCTGCCGGTGAAGGCCCGGTAGGCCTCCCCTATGCTGCGCACCACGCGCACCTCGATGCCCAGCGACCTGCCGAGGGCGGGAAGGCTCACGTCCCTGCCGCTCTGCGGGTCGAACCCCCTGCGGCTGCCCCAGGGCACCAGCACCAGTTCATACCCGGCCTTCTTGGCGGCGCGCACCTTCGCGGGCACCTGCGACACCGTGCCCACCGTGCCGTCGGGGCTGATGGTGCCGGTCATCGCCACCTTGGGCTTCACGGGGTCGCCGGTGATGGCGGCCATGGTTCCCACCGTCAGCGCCGCCCCGCCCGACGGCCCGTCGATCGGACCCGTGATGCCGTAGCGAAGGTCCACGGCCGACTGGTCGGCGCCTGTGAGCAGGGTTGCCACCGCCGCGGCGCTGGCGGTGGCCGCCAGCCACTGCGGACCCGCCTTCTTGGCGCGCACGTCGTCGAGGTCGAGCGTGAACTGGGAATCGCCCTCGGTGCCCACGGCGATGGTGGCGGGCTCGATTCCGGCGCCGGGGGTGCCGTCTGCATTGCTTCCGGCCCACAGCACCGGGAAGGTGATCTCGCGCGGGGTGATGGACGTGCTCGCCGACGATCCGCACCCCGCGGCGACCATCGCGGGTGCGATCAGGCATGTGGAGGCGACGAGGAGGGCGCGGCGTGAGCGCACGCGGCCGAGTGTAGCCACGGGTCCCGAGGTAGATTCACCGCGTGCCCATGCCCCTCTCCCTCACCGCGCGATGCGCGCTGGCCGGTGGCGCCGTGATCGGCGCGGCCGCCGCGGTGGTGCTGATGGCATCGGGATGCGGGTCGAGCGCCCAGGAGGCCCAGACCTGGTGGCAGGTGCCCCCGACATCCATCACCTTCCCGGTGCCCTGGGCCGGCACAGGCTCCGGCGGCGCGCCCGCCAGCGGCATCGAGCCCGCGGGCATCCAGGTGCGGGCCACCGACGACCCCTCGTTCTCGGTGAACCTCGAGGACATCAAGGCGAAGGGCGCCGGCGCACAGTGGCAGGCGTCCACCGCCGCGGCGGCCACGGTGGCCACGCTGTTCACCGGCGCCGATCCATCAACACTCAGCATCGGATACGAGATCACCGGGCCCATCGACGGGCCGTCGGGGGGAGCGGCGCTGACGCTCGGCACCATCGCCGCCATCCGTGGCGACGCCGTGAGGCCCAAGGTGCTGATAACCGGCACCATCGCGCCCGACGGCACGGTAGGCAAGGTGGGGCTGGTGCCGCAGAAGTTGCGCGCGGCGGCGCGCCAGGGCTACGAGCTGTTCCTCATCCCCGTGGGCACCGAGGTGTCGGTCGACGCGGCCATCAACACGCCCGTCGACAGCATCGCCCTCGGGCGCTCGCTGGGCGTCACCGTGCGGACGGTGCGTGACATCAACGAGGCCTATCCCCTCTTCACCGGCAAGACCATCGCGCCGCCGGTGGCGCGTCCGGCCGAGCTCGCGCCGGCGTCCGCGGCGGTGGCGGTGACCACCACCAGGCGCACGCTCGCCGCCGCCCGGGCCGACCTGGCCAGGAACTTGGCGATCATCCCCGCGGCCACGCGCAGCGCGGTGGCCGTAGAGCTCGACGCCGCTGCCGCCGCGCTGCGTGCCGGCAGGGTGGGCGCGGCCTACGGGCAGGTGGTGGACGCCACCTACCGCATCGGGCGCACCAGCGCGCGGGCGCGCACCACGCAGATGGCGCGCGACAAGGGCTTCGTGGCCACGCGGCAGGCGCTGGCCGACGAGGTGGCGGCGCTGCTCGGCAAGGCCGACGCCCTGGTGGCCGCGCAGTCCGACCCCTCGGGCATGCGCGTGGAGCAGTGGCTGTCGCTGCCGTCAGCCATGGGCTGGGGGGTGTATGCCCAGGGCGTGCTGCAGTCGATGAACGCCGCCCTGCAGAAGCCCCCGACGATCCCCGACGAGGCCGAGCGGCTCGTGCGCCTGGCCGACATCGCCGCCGTGGCCGAGGACCAGCGGGTGTCGATCGAGCGCTTCGGCCCCGACGCGGTGGCCATGGTGAGGGCATCGGCATCGCGCACCGAGGTGGAAGAGCACGCCGCCGCGGAGTTCCTCGACGGCTACAGCACCTTCCTCTCACGCGCGGGTGCCGACAGCCGCCGCCTGTACGAGACCCAGGCCGGGCCGGGGGGCCTCGATAGCGCGGCCCAGGACGCCACCGACATCTACCCGGTGCTCGAGGCGCTGTCGGACGAGGCCGGGGCCGCGGCCGGGAGCGCCGGGTCGCTGCGCGAGGCGATCACCATGTCGGCCTACGCCACCACCTACTACGTGCTGGGCACCACGCTCTCCAGCGGCAGCGCATACGGGCTCACGGGCTTCGGCCTTGGAGAGGAAGCCGGCGCGGCCTACGAGCCCGCGCTGCTGCGCAACGCCGTGGAGTCGGGCGAGGAACTCATCCGCGAGTGGACGGCGTTCCTGCAGTGGAGCGGCCAGAACATGAGCTACCCGGTGTGGCAGCGCGACTGGTCGCAGGGCATCTACACGGCGCTCAAGGGCACCGGGCGCGAGGAGTCGGGCGCCACGATCGCCCTCAATGAGGTCTGGTACGCGGTGATGAACAACCTCCTCGTGCGTGCGGCCAGCCTGCACCTGGGGTAGGCCCGGCCCCGCGCGCCGGGCTACGCCCCCACCGACTCCCCGACGCTCCACACCACATCGCGAAGGTCGCGGGCGGCAGCTGCGGGGTCATCGGCGTAGATCACCGAGCGGCTGGCCGACACCAGCGCGCCGGCGATGTGGCCGCCGAACGCCGGGCCCAGGCGCGCGGGGTCTCCCCCCTGCGCGCCCACGCCGGGCAGCAGGAAGGGCTGGTCGGGCATCAGCTCGCGAAGGCGATCGATGCGCTCAGGAACCGTGGCCCCCACCACGGCGCCGATCGACGACAGCCCGGCATCCCGCGGGGGCACCCTCGCACCCCAGTCGCGCACGCGGTCGGCCACGGCCTCATGCCACGGACGGCCATCGGCCAGGGTGATGTCCTCAAGCTCAGCGGCGCCGGGGTTGGATGTGCGCACCAGCACGAACAGCCCTGTGCCGTTGGCTGCAGCGGCATCGAGGAATGGCTGCACGGCGTCGGTGCCCAGCATGGGGTTGACGGTGAGGGCGTCCACGGGAGGCCGCAGGAACGCCGCGGCGTAGTGGCGCGCGGTGGCGTCCACGTCGCCGCGCTTGCCGTCGGCGATCACCAGCAGGCCGGCGTCGCTGGCGGCCTGCGCCACGTCCTCGAACGCCTGCCACCCCTCGGCGCCGAAGCGCTCGAAGCAGGCCATCTGCGGCTTGGCCGCCACGCAATGGGGCGCGGCCTGCTCGATCACCCGCAGGCAGAAGTCGCGGGCGCCACGGGCGCCGCCGTCCACCCGGGCGGGGTCGGGGTCGAGCCCCAGCACCAGCTGGCTGCGGCGGGCCTGAACGTTGGCGGTAAGGCGCTGGCTGAATGGCTGAGGGGTCAGGTGATCACCGCCGTGACGATCGGGATGGTGACGAGCGAGAGCACCGTGGTGACGGCCACGCACGCCGCGAGCAGGTTGACGGGCAGACGGTAGTGCGCGCCCATGACGAGGGCCATCATGCCGCTGGGCATGGCGCCCAGCACGATGAGGGTGTCGAGCTGGTTGCCGCGGAAGCCGAACAGGTAGGCGATGCCGAACGCCGCCACGGGCATGAGCGCCAACTTCAGCACCGACACGCCCGCGATCGTGCGCCAGTTGTCCTTGATGCCCGACCAGTCGAGCACGAGGCCGGCGTAGAGCATGACCACCGGGAACAAGGCGGCCGCAAGGTAGTCGACCGGCACCTGCAGCCAGTTCCAGAGCTCGTGGATTCCCACGAGGTTGAGCACGAGCCCGGTGATGAGCATCCACATGGGCGGCAGCAGCAGGCCCTTGAGCGACTGGCGGATGGACATGGCGTCCTCCACCTCGCCGCGGCCGAACCATGCGGCCACGATGGGGTTGAAGGTCCAGATGAGGATTCCCGTGCCGATGGCGTCGTACATGACGGCCACGGTGAGCGAGAACTCCCCGCCCGATGCAGCGATGAGCGGCAGGCCAAAGAACCCGGTGTTGGCCACGGCGATCATGAGGATCACCCCGCCGGTGGCCGCCCGGCCCAGGCGCATCATGCGGGCGAACATCAGCGCGAAGGGCGTCATCACGGCGGTGACCGCGTACGACACGAAGGGCACCAGGATGAGGCCCCAGTCGAGATTGGCGCCGATCATGATGTCCAGCACCAGGGCGGGCAGCAGGACGTAGAGCGTGGCCTGCACGAGGACCGGTGCGTGCTCGCGCTTCATCACGCCGAGCTGCCTGAGCAGCACGCCGATCCCGATGATGATCAGCGCCGAGAGGGCGGCGAGGGTCACGGAGTGGAGGGCCCCACCATGTACACGGCGCCCGCGGCGAGCAGGTTGGGGCGGCGGCGGCGGGCGTCGTCCACCGGGCGCCCGCGCTCGTCGAGCAGCACGCGACGGATGGTGCGCAGCTGTTCACGTGCCATGAGGGCCTCGAAGTCGCGGATGGTGCACAGGTGGATGTTGGGGGTGTCGTACCAGTGGTAGGGCAGCGACGGGCTGGCCGGCATGCGGCCGCGGGCAGCCAGCGACCACCTGAGGCGCCAGTGGCCGAAGTTGGGGAACGACACGATCCCGACCTTGCCCACGCGCATCATCTCCTGCAGCACCAGCGCGGGGCGGTGCGTGGCCTGCAGGGTCTGCGAGAGGATCACCACGTCGTAGGCGTCGTCGTCCACGTCGCCCAGCCCCTGGTCGATGTCGGCCACCACCACGGGCACCCCGCGCGCCACGCAGGCGTGGAACCCCTCGTCGGAGATCTCCACCCCGGTGCCGTCGCACCCCTGTTCGGTGATGAGGTACGCGAGCAGCGCGCCGTCGCCGCAGCCCAGGTCGAGCACGCGCCGGCCGCGGTGCACCATGGCGGCCACCACGTCGAGGTCGGGACGAAGGGACATCCTGCGGAGGCTACCGCCTACCCGATCGGTGACAGTCACCAGCCACGCTCGGTGACTGTCACCGATCGTCTGATGGCGCTCTGCTGGCACGGTCGGTCACACCCACGCGCGGCGGTCTGCGATTGCCTCGGTACAACACCGACCAGGAGGCCGCACATGCCCCGCACCGCCCGTCACATGCCGCCCGGAGCCACGTACCACCTCACCACCCGGGGGACCAACAAGCGAGCGATCTTCGACGACGATGCAGACCGCAACCGCTTTCTTCGTTATCTCGGCTCGGCGACCCAACGCTACGCGTGGGCATCCCTCGCCTACTGCCTGATGGGCAACCACGTGCACCTGGTCGTGACCGGTGACCCCGATGCGATCAGCGCCGGCATGAGGGACGTCCTGGGTGCCCATGCCCGCGCGTACAACAAGCGTCACCAGCGATCGGGGCACCTCTTCGGGGAGCGCTTCCACCACGTGGTGATCACAGAGCACGACCAGATGGTGGCTGCCCTGCGATACGTCGCGCTCAACCCAGTGCGCGCCGGGCTCGTCCGTCGACCCGAGGACTGGCCATGGAGCAGCTACACGGCAATGGTGATCGGCAAGATCCCCAGCGGCACACTCGATCTCGGTCGACTTGCCCCGCTCTTCGTGCGGCCGGGAGGGAGGGCTGGCGACACGCAGAGGGCATTCCGACGAGTCGTTGAGGCCGGCACCGCCGATGCGATCGCGCTGGCCGAAAGGCGCCCCATCCGCGCGAGGAGGTCGGGACCGGTGACAGTCACCAGGGGGAGTGGGTGACTGTCACCAAGCCCGGCTGGTGACTGTCACCGACCCGGCGCCTCTAGATACCCAGGTCGTCTGCCGCGCGGTCCAGGAACGCCTCGACCGTGCGGTGGTACTCGGGAATCTCAAGCAGGAACGAGTCGTGGCCCCAGGGGCTCTCGATCTCGCGCGAGGTCACGGGCACGCGCCACGACTGCAGCTGGCGCACGATCTCGCGCGAGTGGTCGGTGTCGAAGCGCCAGTCGCTGTCGAACGAGATGACCAGGAACTTCGTGGAGGTGCCCTCGAGGCACGCGCCCACCGCGGCGGGGTCGGCAAAGGCGTCGAAGTAGTCCATCACCCTCGTCATGTAGAGGTAGGTGTTCGCGTCGAAGCGCTTGAGGAACGACTCG
This sequence comes from Actinomycetota bacterium, assembly GCA_016870155.1. Classification (GTDB taxonomy): domain Bacteria; phylum Actinomycetota; class Thermoleophilia; order Miltoncostaeales; family Miltoncostaeaceae; genus SYFI01. The sequence continues at coordinate 240,059 of VGCE01000002.1, forward strand.
CCCTGGTGCTGCAGGTACGACTCCACCTGGAAGTCCACCGAGAAGTCGAAGCGCGGGGCATCGCCATGCTGCAGGCGGCGCCCGAACTTCTCCCTCATGGACTCCTCGGACAGGTACGTGATGTGGGCCATCATCCGCGCGATCGACAGCCCGGTATCGGGCGCGCGCCCGGAGCCGTAGTAGTCGCCGCCCTGGAAGTCGGGGTCGCGCATGATGGCCTCGCGGGCCACCGCGCTGAAGGCGATGTTCTGGGCCGAGAGGCGCGACGACGAGCAGATCACCATCGCGGCACTGATCTCGTGCGGGTGGTCGATGACCCACTGCAGCACCTGCATGCCGCCGAGCGACCCGCCGATGGCGCCGGCCAGGTGCTCGATGCCCAGGTGCGCCAGCAGCGCCCGATGCACCTCCACCAGGTCGCGCACCGTGAACAGCGGGAATGACAGCCCGTAGGGCCGCCCCGTCGCCGGGTCCTCCGACGACGGCCCCGTGGTGCCCTGGCACCCGCCCAGCAGGTTTGAGCAGACCACGAAGAAGCGGTCGGTGTCCACCGGCCGCCCCGGGCCGATGATGTTGTCCCACCAGCCGCGGCGCTCGGGCTCGCCCTGGTGGCCCGCCGCGTGGGCGTCGCCCGTGAGCGCGTGGCACACGTAGATCGCATTGCTGCGATCGGCGTTGAGGGTGCCGTAGGTCTCGTACGCCACCTCGACGGGGCACAGCGTGGCGCCCGACTCCAGCACGAGCGGGTCGTCCTGCGTGAACAGGACGACCCGCTGGGTCTCGGTGAGGCCGATCCCCCCGGCTGGAGTGCTGGTGGTCAGGCGGGAGCCCCCACCCCGGCCGTCGCCTTGGCGATGGCCTGGTCGAGGTCCGAGATGAGGTCCCCGACGTTCTCGATGCCCACCGACAGGCGCACCATCTCGGGCGTCACGCCGGCGAGCGACAGCTCCTCGTCGTTCAGCTGCGAGTGCGTGGTGGTGGCCGGGTGGATGGCCAGCGACTTGGCGTCGCCGATATTGGCCAGGTGGCTGAACAGCTCCAGGTTGGAGATGAACGCCTGGCCGGCGTCGCGGCCACCGCGGATGCCGAAGGTGAGGATGGCGCCGTAGCCCCCGTCCAGCACCTCGTTGGCGAGCTCGTGGTACTTCGACGATGGCAGGCCGGGGTAGTCGACCCACTCCACCTCGGGGTGCGCCTCGAGGTGCTGGGCGATCGCCAGCGCGTTGCTGCAATGGCGCTCCATGCGCAGGTGCAGCGTCTCGATGCCCTGCAGGATGAGGAACGCGTTGAACGGCGACAGCGCGGCGCCGATGTTGCGCAGCAGCACCGTACGAATGCGCCCGATGTAGGCCGCGGGGCCCAGTGCGTCGCTCCATACCACCCCGTGGTAGCTGGGGTCGGGCTTGGTGAGGCCCGGGAAGCGGTCGCCGTTGGAAACCCAGTCGAAGTTGCCGCTGTCGACGATGATGCCGCCGATCGACGTGCCGTGGCCGCCGATGAACTTCGTGAGCGAATGCACCACGATGTCGGCGCCCTGCTCGAACGGACGGCACAGGATGGGCGTGGCCACCGTGTTGTCCACGATGAGCGGCACGCCCGCGGCGTGCGCGGCGTCGGCCCAGGCCGGAAGGTCGATCACGTCAAGGCTCGGGTTGCCGAGCGACTCCACGAACACCGCGCGGGTGTTCTCGTCGGCCAGGCGCGCCACCGACGACGGGTCGTCCTGGTCGGCGAACCGCACCTCGATGCCGAACTGCGGCAGCGTGTGCGCGAACAGGTTGTAGGTGCCGCCGTACAGCTGCGGCTCGGCGATGACGTTGTCACCGGCGCGGCACACGTTCATCAGCGAGTACGCCACGGCCGCCTGGCCGGACGCCAGCGCACATGCGGCGATGCCGCCCTCCATCTGGGCCACGCGCTGCTCCAGCACGTCCCAGGTGGGGTTCATGATGCGCGTGTAGATATTGCCCGGCTCGGCGAGCGCGAACAGGTTCGCGGCATGTTGGGCGTCGTTGAAGACGAACGAGGTCGTCTGGTAGATCGGCACGGCCCGGGCGTTGGTGGTCGGGTCCGGCACCTGCCCCCCGTGGAGGGCGATGGTCTCGCGGTGGTGGTCGCTCATTCGGCTGGATTCTCCTGCGTGGTGAGATGCGTGTTCGGAAAATGCCAAAATAACCTAATGCATTTGGGGTGATTCCCAAAGGCCGGGCAAGGATCTTACGCCACCTGCGGGCTAGGCTCGCCAGCGGTGGAAACCGCGCAAGACACCGTGCGCGAGGCAGTCGACTGGATCGTCCTCGTCATCGAATCCCTCGGCGCGCTGATCATCGCCCTTGGCGTGGTCATCGCAGTCGTGCTGCTGGTGCGCGCCCTCACGCGGCCCACCGAGCCCGGGTCGTTCACCCGCATGCGCCTGGTGCTGGCCTCGTACCTGGTGCTCGGCCTCGAATTCCAGCTGGCCGCCGACGTGCTGAAGACCGCTGTGGCGCCGACCTTCACCGAAATCGGCCAGCTCGCCGCCATCGCGGCAATCCGCACCCTTCTCAACTACTTCCTCGCCAAGGAGATCGAGTCGCAGAAGGCCGAGCTGGCCGAGCGCGGCGAGGACATGCCGCCCCTGCCCACACCCCGCCACTAGCCATGGACGGCTGGCTGTCCGACGCCATTACCTACGGCGCCGTGCCGGTGCTGGTGGCGCTCGGGGTGCTGGCTGCGGCAGTATGCGCCTCGCGCGGCCACTGGCGCACCGGCGCCGGCCTGGGCCTGGACATCTGGCTGGCCGCGGGCCTGCTGATGCTCACCGTGGCCACCACCTGGCCGTCCATCGCCACCGTGGCGGTGATCGTGGCGGTGCGCCACCTGGCCACGTGGTCCATTGACCGCGCGGCGTCGGCGCGCGCCGTACCCCGCTCGCCGCGGCGCGGAATCAGCCGCTGACGCCCAGCACGGGCAGCGACGACCGGTCGCTCACCCGCGCGGCGTTGCCCGCCACCGCGGTGCCGAGCACGCTCACCGTGCCGGCCCGGCGCGCCACCGCCCGGTAGCGCACCGTCACCGGAGTGCCCGTGCGCACCTGCGCCCTCACCCAGCACACCACCGATCCGCGGCGCGTGCCGGCCAGCATGGCGAGCAGCGCGATGATGCGAACGAGGGGACGCGGGGAGGCCTTCGGGGCCAAGCCTGGCCCCGGGCGCGGGCACCCGCTGCGGCGCGTCGGGGGATAACCCCCCGAAAACAGCAGGGGGCGGACCCGAAGGCCCGCCCCCTGTGAAGCGGAACAACTGAGCCCGGTGGCTCGTCCTACATCATGCCGCCCATGGCGCCCATGCCGCCCATGTTCGGCGCCGCGCCACCCATCGGGCCCATGTCGTCGGGCTTGGTGACCACGACGCACTCGGTGGTGATGATGTTCTTCGCGATCGACGCGGCGTTCTGCAGCGCCGAGCGCGTGACCATGGCCGGGTCGATGATGCCGGCGTCGACCAGGTCGATGTACTCACCGGTGTCCACGTTGAGCCCCTGGCCGGCGGGCAGCTCGCGCACCCTGCCCACCACGATCGAGCCCTCGAGCCCGGCGTTGTCGGCCAGCTGGCGGAGCGGCTCCTCCAGCGCGCGGCGCACGATCTCGATGCCCGTGGCCTCGTCTCCCTTCAACTTCGCCTTGCCCAGGGCCGGCTCAGCGTTGACGAGCGCCACTCCGCCGCCCGGCACGATGCCCTCCTCGAGGGCGGCGCGGGTGGCCTGCAGGGCGTCCTCGACGCGGTGCTTCTTCTCCTTCATCTCGGTCTCGGTGGCGGCGCCGACCTTCACGACCGCCACGCCACCGGCCATCTTGGCGAGCCGCTCCTGGAGCTTCTCGCGGTCGAAGTCGGAGTCGCTGTTCTCGATCTCCACCCGGATCTGCTTGATCCGCCCCTTGATCTCCTCGGAGGCACCGGCACCGTCGATGATGGTGGTGGCGTCCTTGCTCACCACGACCTTGCGGGCGCGGCCCAGCTGGCTGAGCTCGGTGTTCTCGAGCTTCAGGCCCATCTCCTCGGAGATCTGCTCGCCGCCGGTGAGGATCGCGATGTCCTCGAGCATGCGCTTGCGGCGGTCACCGAAGCCCGGCGCCTTCACGGCGATGCCGGTGAAGGTGCCGCGCAGCTTGTTGACGATGAGGGTGGCCAGCGCCTCGCCCTCGACGTCCTCGGCGATGATCAGGAGCGGCTTGCCGGTCTGGATCACCTTCTCAAGCAGCGGGAGGATGTCCTTGACGTTCTGGATCTTGCCGCCGTGCGCGAGCACGTAGCAGTCCTCCAGCACAGCCTCCATGCGCTCCTGGTCGGTGACCATATACGGCGACATGTAACCGCGGTCGAACTGCATGCCCTCGGTGAACTCCAGCTCCATCCCGAAGGTCTGGCCCTCCTCCACGTTCACCACGCCGTCCTTGCCGACCTTCTCGATGGCGTCGGCGATCACGTCGCCGATCTCACGATCACGGGCGGAAATGGTGGCGACGCGGGCGATCTCCTCCTTGCTGGAGATCTCGCGACTCTGCTTGTGGATCTCGCCGACCACGGTGTCGACGGCCTGCTCGATGCCGCGCTTGAGACCCATGGGGTTGGCGCCGGCGGCCACGTTCTTCAGGCCCTCGCGCACGATGGCCTGGGCAAGAAGGGTGGCGGTGGTGGTGCCATCACCGGCGACGTCGTTGGTGGCCGTGGCCACCTCGCGCACCAGCTGGGCGCCCTGGTTCTCGAAGGGGTCCTCGATGTCGATCTCGCGGGCGATGGTCACGCCATCGTTCGTGATGGTCGGCGCGCCGAACATCTTGTCGATCACGACGTAGCGACCCTTCGGGCCGAGCGTCACCTTGACGGCGTCGGCGAGGATGTTCACGCCGCTCTCAAGCGAGCGCCGGGCATCCTCGTGGAACTTGATCTCCTTGGCCATTCTCTCAGCGTCCTTTCGCGTTTCCCGAGATGCCTTACTTCTTGCCCTTCGCGGCCTTCTTGGGCGCGTCGAGCTTCGCGAGGATGTCGTGCTCGCTCAGCACGACCACGTCCTCGCCATCGATGTTCAGGTCGGTGCCGCCGTACTTCGAGTAGATGACCACGTCACCCACCTCGACATCCGGCGCCACGCGCTCACCATCCACGACGCGACCCGGACCAACGGCCACCACGGTGCCGCGCTGCGGCTTCTCCTTGGCCGTGTCGGGGAGCACGATTCCACTGGCCGTGACTTCCTCGGACTCGCCCGCGGTCACGATGACGCGGTCACCAAGCGGCGTGATGCTCATCTGTCCTCCATGTCGAATATCTGCGACTGCGGGGCGATCCTCGTGGCACTCGCCCCGCCTGAGTGCCAAAGGGAAACGTAGGGCACCGTGCCCGAGATGTCCAGCACCAACGGTGTGCGTTACGGAACACCGGCAGATGGAAATGGTGATGTGAGCCGGTGGCACTCACCCGTGCCGCTGCCACCCGCCGGCG